>DASVAW010000173.1 GCA_036376135.1 Candidatus Polarisedimenticolaceae bacterium
GAAAGCCGCGGCCTTTCTTTTTGTCGTGAGCACTTCTATGCTGCGTGCCCGCGATGAAAGCACGCCGTTCGTGACAAACCCCACGTCGATCCAGCGCCTGACGACCTCCTTCGCCGCCCTGTTCGTCCTCTCGGGGATGGCGGGGTTGATCTACCAGGTCGTCTGGTCGCGCTCGCTCGTGCCGGTCTTCGGCGTGACCGCCTTCGCGGTCTCGACCGTGCTCGTCTCGTTCATGGGCGGGATGGCGCTCGGCGCGGCGCTGCTGGGGAAGCGCGCCGATCGCGCGAAGCGGCCGCTGCGGATGTTCGCGATGCTCGAGGCGGGGATCGGCCTCTACGCGCTGGCGCTGCCGCTCCTGCTCCGGCTCGTGGATCTCGCGTACAGCGCGGTGTTCACGTCGATCGACTCGTTCTTCCTCAAGTCGCTCGTGCGGTTCGTGTTCTCGCTGTCGCTGCTGCTCGTCCCGACGGTGCTGATGGGGGCGACCCTTCCCGCGCTCGGGCAGGGGCTGCTGCGGCGCAAGGAGACGCTGGGGGAGGGGATCGGCCTTCTCTACTTCGTCAACACCCTCGGCGCGGCGTTCGGGACGTGGATCGCGGGGTTCGTGTTGCTCCCGTACCTCGGCCTGACGCGCACGACCGCCGTGGCGTTCGTGCTGAACGCGACCGTCGCGATCGTCGCGTGGCGGCTCGACGCCGCACGGGGGGAGGAGGAGGCCGCCGAGTCCGCGGCGATCTCCGTCGAACCCTCCGAGCCGGCGTGTGATCCGCCCTCCTGGCCGCTGTGGGTCGCGTTCGGGTCGGGGCTTTGTGCCCTGGCCTTCGAGGTCGCGTGGTTCCGCGTCCTCGTGCTGGTCTTCGGGAGCACCGTCTATTCGTTCAGCGCGATGTTGTCGGTGTTCCTCCTCGGGCTCGCCGTGGGCTCGCTCCTCATGGGGCGCTGGGTCGATCGCGCGGCGCACCCGGCGAGGATGCTCGCGCTGACCCAGGGAGCGGTGGCGCTTTCGGCCCTTCTCGGATGCCTGTTCGTCAACGCGATGCCCGGGTTCTTCCTTTCGGTGCTGTCGTCGGTGGGGATCGACTTCTCGGGGATGAACCTGACGAAGATGGTCCTGTCGTTCCTGACCCTGCTCCTTCCGGGGCTCGCCTTCGGCGCGAACTTCCCCGTCGCCGTGCGCCTCGCCGATCTCGGCGGGGTGGGGACCGGCACGCGGATCGGCCGGGTGTACGCGTGGAACACCGTCGGGGCGATCCTCGGTTCGTTCGGCGCGGGGTTCGTCCTCCTTCCCTGGATCGGGATGGAGTGGACCCTGCGCGGGGTGATCGTCCTCGCCGCGCTTCTCGCCTTCGGGAGCGTGGTGGCCGAGCGGGGCGCGCTCGTGATGCGCTGGGCGGCGCCGATGGGGTTGGCCCTCGTCACGATCGTCGCGCTCGCGCTCACCGGGCCGCGCTGGGACCGGACGCTCCTCGGCGCGGGGGTCTATTTCGAGCCGGAGAAGTTCCTCGGTCCCGACGGGCCCTCGACCGCGGGGGTCGTCGCGGACTACACGCTGAAGACCTACACCGAGGGGTACAACGAGACGATCCTGTCGTTCGAGAGCCCGGTCGGGAAGTTCATCACCGTGAACGGCTCGACGACCGCCTCCGACCACTTCGAGGACATGTTCTCGCAGCGGATGCTCGGGCACCTGCCGATGGCGCTCCATCCCGGCAAGGTCGGGAAGGCCGCGATCGTCGGGCTCGGGGCGGGGGTGACGGCGGGGGCCGCGGCCCTCTACCCGATCGACGAGCTCGTCGGGCTCGAGATCGAGCGCGGGGTCTTCGAGGCGAGCCGGTTCTTTTCGGACGTGAACCACGGCCTGCTCGACAACCCGAAGCTCAGGGTCGTGATCGACGACGGGCGGAACTTCCTGAAGCTGACCTCCGAGCGGTTCGACGTCATCAGCTCCGCGCCGAACTTCCCGTCGCTCACGGGATCGGGAGGGTTGTATTCGCGGGACTTCTTCGAGGTGGCGAAGTCCCGCCTGACCCCGGGGGGGACGATGTGCCAGTTCGCCCCCGTCTGGCGGATGCGCTCGGAGGACGTGAAGACGATCGCGGGGTCGTTCGCCGACGTCTTCCCGCACGTGCGGGTCTTCTCGACCGGGGTCTCGCTCGTGATGCTCGGGCGGATGGAGCCGTTCCCTCCCGTGGACATGGACGAGATCGCGCGGCGCGTGTCGGATCCTGCGGTGAAGGAGAGCCTCGAGCGCATCGGGGTGCGCGGGCCGGTCGAGCTCCTGTCGTTTTTCCAGATGGACGAGCACGGGCTCCGGCGCTGGGCCGGCGACGCGCCGCGCAACACCGACGACAGGCCGAGGACCGAGTTCTTCGCCCCTCGCGCGGTCTTCGACTCGACGGTCGCCCCGAATCTCGCGGAGCTTCGGACCTTCCGCGCGAGCCCCGAGGAGCGCGCGACGGCGCTCGGCCTCTCCGGGGACTGGGCCCCGTCGTTCGTCGCCCTCGCCTCGGCGTACGACGCCGTGCTCGAAGGGGAGATCGCCTTCCACGAAGGGAAGTCGGGGGACGCGGTCCGGATCCTCGCGCCGGTGGCGGTCTCCGGACACCGCTACGCCCGTTACCTCCTCGCCGACTGGCACGAGAAGCTCGGTCACAAGTTCCAGGGGGAGGGGAAGGTCGCCGAGGCGAAGGCGGAGTTCGAGAGGGTCGTCGCCCTCGAGCCCGATCGCCTCGAAGGGCTCGTCGGGGTCGGGTACCTCGAGATGTTCGGCGGCGACCTCGCGAAGGCGGACGCCCTGCTCTCCTACGCGGTCGCGTTGTACCCGCGCAGCGGCGGGGCGTTGTGGCGGCTGGGGGTGTTGCGCGCGATGCAGGGACGCGGCGCCGAAGGGCTCGCCCTCGTCCAGAAGGCGATCGAAGCCCAGCCGCGCCTCTCGAAGCCGTACGCGATCCTCGGCGGGATGCTCCTCGAAGGGGGGAACGCGGCGGGGGCCGTCGAAGCGCTCGAGCAGGCGGTGCGACTCGGGGACGAAGGGACCGAGACTCTCGCGGGGCTCGCGGAGGCCCGGAAACGTGCGGGGCGATAGGGTCCCCGTCGTCGTCCTGGCCCTCCTCGCGGCGGCGCGCGTCGCGTACGTCGTCCTGCAGCCCTCGGCCGACCCGACCTTCGAGCGGCCGATGCTCGACGGGGCCTATTACCTCGCCTGGGCGCGCGGGGAGGCGCCGTTCACGGGGGCGTATTACCTCGGCCCGCTCTACCCGTGGTTCCTGAAGCTCACGTTCCTGTCGGCGACGCCGTGGGGGATCGCCCTCGTCCAGCAGGGAATGGTCGTCGCGACGGCGGCGCTCGCCGGCCTTCTCGCCCGGCGCGAGGCCGACGACGCGGCGGGGATCTGCGCGGCGGCGTTCGTGCTCCTCTACCACCCGGCGCTGTTCTTCGCGGCGCGTCCCCTCTCCGAGCCGCTCGGGATTCTCCTGCTCGTCGCGGGCCTCTGGGCCTTCCCCGCGCGGCCGGCGGCCGCGGGTCTGCTCTCGGGGCTCGCGACCCTCGCCCGGCCGGCGTTCCTGCCGATCCCGATGCTCTGGGGGGGGTGGCTGCTGTTCACCCGGAAGCGGCGCGAGGGGGTGCTGGTGCTCGCCGGCGCGGCGCTGGCGATCCTCCCGGTGACGGTCCGCAACTTCGTCGCCTCGGGGCACGTGGTTCCGGTCACCGCGAACTCGGGGATCGTCCTGTGGCTCGGGAACGCCCCGGGCGCGGTCGGGGTCTACACCCCCGTCGACGGGTTCTCGGGGGCGCTCGCGACGCAGCAGCGGGAGGCGATGGTCCTCGCCGGGACGACCGACCCCGTCGAGGCCGATCGGTTCTTCCTGAGAAAGGCGATCGCCGCGAGGCTCGCCGACCCGGCGGGATCGATCGTCCTCCTGGCGAAGCGGGTCGGGTTGTCGCTCGCGAACGCGGAGCATGGGCTCGACTACGCCCCCGAGCTCGACGCGAACCCGGCGCGGCTGCTCGGGATCGTGCCGTTCGGGTTGATCCTGGGGTTCGCGGTCGCGGGGTGGCGCGCGATCCGTCCCCCCCTCGCGCTCGCGCTCGTCGGGGCGCTCGCGGCCACGGTCCTCTTCTACGTGTCGAGCCGGCACCGCCTCCCTATCGCGATGCTGGCGTGCATCCCGGCGGGGGTCGGGCTCGCGGCGTCGCGGGGAAACGCGCTCCTTCGCCGCGAGACGCTCCTCGTCGTGCTCGCCTTCGGCCTCTCGGCCGTCTACCCGGCGCGCGAGATCCGGCGCGCGTCCAACGCCGCGGCGCTGTCGAACCTGGCGGTCGCCGAGAAGGAGGCGGGGCGCCTCGAATCTGCGGAGGGGATGCTGCGCCGCGCGATCGAGTACGATCCGTCGGTCGCCGGGCCGCATTACAACCTCGGCGTCGTCCTGGAGCGGGCGGGAAGGACCGGCGACGCCGAGCGCGCGTACCGGGACGCGCTCGCGCGGGATCCCGGGCTCACCGAAGCGGCGGTCAACCTCGCCGGGATCCTCGTCCGCTCGAACCGGGCGGGGGAGGCGGTGGG
>DASVAW010000174.1 GCA_036376135.1 Candidatus Polarisedimenticolaceae bacterium
TCGCGCGGCCCCGCCTCCCTCGCTGGGACTTCGGCTACGGCGTCACGGGCAGTTGCCGTTCCCGTTCTTGATCACGCGGGCGCGGCCGACCGACTCGGAGCCGTACGAGCTGTCCTGGACGCCGTCGAAGAACTGGACGGCGTAGAAGAACGCCTGGCCCGGAGCCGGGATCGCGGTGTCCCCGTTCCCCGCGGTGCTGGTGTCGATCGACTGCTGCTCGATGCAGGTCACGCGGCCGAGGTCGACGTCGGACCCGCTGATGCGCAGTTCCGACAGGTTCCCTCGGATCACGTCGTAGTGCTGGGCGCCGGTGACGACGCCCCAGTTCGCGACCGTGGCCGACTTCCCGTCGAGGGTGAGGTGGATCGGCTCCACCACGTCGCCGAGCGAGTGCGGGACGTCGACCTCGGTCGCCGCCGTCGCGGAACCGTTTCCGCTGCCGTCGACGGCCTGGTAGGTGATCGTGTAGATGCGGCCGTCGCCGGCGCCCTGACGCTCGGCGCGCAGCTGGATCTCGAAGTCCGGAGTGCCGGTGTCGGCGCCCTGGATGTCGTTGGTGGTGAAGCCGTCCCCGCCGCCCTGGGCGTCGTCGGGCTCGCTGGACGAGGTCCCGACCAGGAGGACGACCGGGCTCGGGTCGCACACGTCGGTCGCCGTCACCGTGGTGGTCGCGGTCGCCATGTTGTGGTTGGGCGGCCAGAGGTAGGTGGGCGTCACTCCGACCGACGTGATCGTCGGCGGGAGCGTGTCCTGCACCCGGACGACGACCGTCGCGGGATCCGAATCCTCGTAGCCGTCGTTGACGACGAGGGTCACCGTGGTGTCCCCGAGCGGGAACGTCGCGGTCGGAGTCACGCTCGTCGGGTCGTCGAAGACGATCCCCGGCGCGCTCCACAGGTAGGTGATCGGATCGCCGTCGGGATCCGAGGAGCCGGCGCCGCTGAGCGTCGCGGCGGCGCTGTTGTTCCCGGTGCACTCGACCGTCGCCCCGGCCGGGACGGCGATCGGCTTCTGGTTCACCGTCAGGGTGACGGGCAGATCGACGAACTCGAGGTACGGGTCGTTGTCGGCCTGGAACCGCAACGACGCCTCGTGCACGCCGTGATCGAGGTCCGTGGAGTCGATCGACACCACGACGTCCTGGCAGGTGCCGGCCGGAACGACCCCGGACTCGGGGGCGACGCTCGCCCACCGCGGGAGCGCCTTGAATTCGATCGCGAGGTCGTTGTGGACGTAGGCGCTGTTGTAGACGACGGTCAGTCCGTCGTTCTCGGCGGCGTTCTGGATGCCGATCGTCTGGGAGGCGAGCGTCGTGCCGCTCACCGTCAGGTACTGCGTGACGATGCGGCCGTTGGGATAGAGGATGAACTGGAACGTGTACAGCCCCGTCGACGGGGAGCTGTAGTGCGGCACGTTCACGAACGACAGGATGAACCGCGATCCGTCGTTGTGGTAGTAGGCGCGGCCCGAGCCGTGGGTCGCGCTGAAGCTGAGGTCGTCCCAGAACCCGGCGATCATGCTGTTCGCGCCGGAGGTGCTCGGGAGCGCGGCGTTGGTGAGAAGGCTGCTGGTGCCGGTGTAGTCGAACGAGATCCAGCCGTTCGACGAGACCATCAGGGTGCTGAACGCGTTCCCGTAGAACGGGAAGTTGAAGCCGATCGGGATGCCCTGGACGACCTCGTCGTCCGCGTTGAGCTCGGTGATCGGGGTGCCGACGCCCGTGATGTCGACCCAGTCGAAGGTCGGGCCGACGAGGTTGTCGGAGTCGATCCACCGGTACCCGAACACGTCGGGGCCGCCCAGGCCGAGGATCCCCGGCTCGGTGTCCGGATCGTCCTTGCCCTTCTCGACGCCCGCGTACTGCGTCGCCGAGCCGCCCGAGATGATGTTCGTCCCGGAGTGCCAGTTCAGGTCGGAGCCGCCCTCGTTGCAGACCTGCACGGTGCGCGTGGTCTGCGAGGCGGGCGGGAGGATCGCCGAGAGGGACGAAGGCGCCACCGCGAGGACCGGCGGGATCAGCGCCTCGCCGGTGAGCGCGATCGAAGTCGTCGGCTCGTCCGGATCCGAGCTCGTGATCTCGATCGTCCCGGTCCGCGTCCCCGCCGCCGTCGGCACGAACGTGACCGTGATCGGGACCGAGCCTCCCGGAGGCAGCGAGACCGGCGTGACGAGTCCGTACTGCGTGAAGTCGCCGGACACCGTGACGCCGGTGACGTCGAGGACGTCGGTGCCGACGTTCCGGAGGACGGTGCCCAGGGACCGGGTGTACCCGACGTAGGTCGTCGGGAACAGCAGCGAGGCGTTGTCCACCGCGACGTCCGGGATCCCCGTGACGTGCAGCGCCACCGGCACGCGGAAGGCCGCGTTCGCCGGATCGTTGGTGCTGAAGTCGATGTTCGCGCTGTAGTCGCCGCCGATGAGGCCGGTGGCGTCGAACGCGACGTCGATGTCGACGAATCCGCCCGGAGGCACGGTCGCGGCCTCGGGGCTGAGCGACAGCCAGCCCGCAGGCGGCCGGAACTCGACCGCGAGGTTGTTGTGCACGTAGGCGGTGTTGAACGACGCGGTCAGGCCGTCGTTCCGGGCGGCGTTCTGGATGCCGATCGTCGCCGACGCGATGTCGTTGGTCGTCATGTTGAGGTACTGGCAGACGATCCGGCCGTTGCGGTAGAGGATCGTCTGGAACGTGTAGTTCTCGCCGGAGGGCGTGAGCTGGTCCCAGTTCGTCCACTGCACGATGAACCGGTTGCCGTCGGTCCAGTACTTCGCGGTCGCCCCCTGCGACGTCCTCCAGTAGAGGTCGTCGTGGAAGACGGCGATCAGGTTCTCCGGCGACGACGAGCTCGGCAGCAGGTCGTTGGAGAGATCGGTCGTCGTGTTGGTGAACGACAGCCAGCCGTTGGTCGTCACGCGGACCTGGCTGAAGCTCGATCCGTAGAACGGGAACGGGAAGCCGAGGTTGATCGGCCCGAAGTTCGAGTCGTCGCTCGAGGCGAACGTGATCGGCGTTCCGATCGCGCCGATGTCGACCCAGCTGAACGCGGGGCCTCCCGCCTGGTCGGAGTCGCGCCACGTGTAGCCGTAGGCGTCGGGACCGCCCGCGCCGAGCACGCCCGGCCGCGTGTCCTCTTCGTCCTTCTTGAGATCGGGGCTGTGGTCCACGGGGACCGCGGCGCCGGTGAGCAGGCCGACCTGCGTCACGAAGTCGAGGTCGGAGCCGCCGCTGTTGGAGACGCGGATCGTCCGGTGGAGGACCTCCCCGGCCATCATCGCCTCGCTGAACGACGTGGGCGTCCATCCCGCCACCGGCGGCAGGATCGCCGTCCCGGTCACGGGCATCGTCTTGTCCGGCGTCGTGGGGTCGTCGCTGATCACGTGGACGAGGGCGTTCAGCGGCCCGGGCGCGGCGGGAGACCACCGCAGGTTGAACAGCCGCGCCGCCCCCGGAGCGAGCGGGAACGCGGCCTCGGGGGTGTTCTCCCCGCCTTCGCGCTGCACGTCCTCGACGAACAGGGCCGGGTCGTCGGAGTACACGTCGCTCACGTTGAGGACGTCGGTTCCGGTGTTCACGACCTGGAAGCTCGTGAGGTACGAGTACCCGGTGTACCGCGTGCCGTAGGCGTGGGACGCCGGCACGATCGAGGCGATCGGCGCGCCGATCACCGTGAGCGTCGCCGGCACCTGCTCCTGCGCCTGGCCCGGGACGTTGGTGTTGAGCACGACGGCGCCGTTGAGCACGCCGCCGAGACGATCGGTCGAGTCGAACGTGACGTTGAAGTTCGCGCTCTGTCCCGGCGGGATCTGAGCGTGGCTGGGCGTCACGGCGAGCCAGTCGGGAGTTCGGCTGAACTGCACCGCGAGGTTGTCGTGCACGTAGGCCGTGTTGAAGTTCGCCGGGAGGCCGATCGTCTTCAGCGAGTTCTGGATGCCGATCGTGGCCGACGCCAGGTTCGACGCCGTCATCGACAGGAACTGCGTGATGATCTTGCCGTTGGGATAGAGCTGGACCTGGAAGGTGTAGCTCTGCCCCGTGGACGGCGAGAATCGGCCGACGTTCGTGTACTGGACGATGAACCGCGTGCCGTCGTACCGGTATCTCACGTTGCCCGTGCGCAGGTGCAGGTCGTCCCAGAAGACGGCGACCATGTTCGCCGCGCCCGAGGTCGAGGGAAGCGTCGAGTTGGTGTTCCGGGACGAGGTCTCGGTGGTCGAGAACGTCAGCCACCCGTTCGTGGACACCTTCAGGGACGAGAAGTTGCTTCCGTAGAACGGGAAGGTCATTCCCATCGGGATCGCCGCGCTGAGCGCGTCGTCGGAGCTCGAGAAGGTGATCTGCGTTCCGGTCGAGGAGATGTCGACCCAGTTGAACGTCGGGCCGCCCGACGCGTCGGAGTCCTTCCAGCGGTACCCGAAGGCGTCGGGGCCGCCCGCTCCGTTCGCACCCACGTCGTCCGCGTAGACGAGCTGCCCGTTCCCGAGGTCGGCGGCCGCGTCCACGACGAGGTCCGGTCCACCCGTGTTGGTCACGGTCAGCACGCGCGTGACCGTGTTCCCCGAGTACAGCGTCTCGTTGAACGAGGTCGGCGACCACAACATGACCGGCGACGGAACCGCCTCCCCGGTCACCGGCACCGGGATGCTCGGCTCGGCGGCGTCGTTGCTCACGACGGTCAACGACCCGCTGAACGGGCCCAGGGCCGACGGCGTCCACGTCACCGCCACGTTCTGCGAGCCGTGCGGCGGGACGTTGAAGGCGGCGGGATTGGGAACGAGCGACGGGTCGCTCGAGTTGATCGCCGAGACCTGCAGCGTGTCCGTGCCGTTGTTGGCCACGATGAGGTTCTGGACGTACGGCTGGCCGAGGAAGCTCGTCCCGTAGGCGAGCGAGCCCGGCTGGACGCTCGCGTCCGGCGCGCCGATGACGTGCAGCGACGCCGTGACGACGAGCACGGGGTTCTGCGGGTCGTTGGTCAGGATGTTGACGGTACCGGGATAGGTGCCGCCCTCGAGCCCGGAGGCGTCCATGTGGAGGTTGATCGCCTTGGAGCCGCCCGCGGCGATCCGGCCGGAGGTCGGGAAGGCCGTCAGCCACTGCGGGATCGCGGAGATCCGGATCGCGAGGCCGTCGTGCATGTACGCCTGGTTGAACGCGACCTGCAGGGCGTCGGTCTTCGTCGCGTTCTGGAGGCCGATCGTGGCGCTGTCGAGCGGGGCGTTCATGGTCAGGTACTGGAACGTGATCACGCCGCTCGACTCGAGGATCGCCTGGTAGGTGTACGGGCCGCCGCTGCTGTAGTGCGGCACGTTGTTCCACTGGACGATCGCCCGGTTCCCGAAGTCCTGGAAGAAGACCTGCGCGCCGGCCGTGAAGTTCTGGTCGTCCCAGAACGGGGCGATCATGTTCTCGGGCGCGCCCGAGTTCGGGAGCGGCTGATTCGAATACGCCGTCGAGGCGCTCGTGAACGACAGGAAGCCGTTGGTGCAGATGCGGAAGGAATTGAACAACGTCCCGTAGAACGGGAAGTTGAAGCTCATCGCCACCGGCTGGCTCGTCGAGTCGTCCCCGGAGAGGGTGATCGGCGTCCCCGTCCCCGAGATGTCGGTCCAGGCGAACGCCGGACCGCCGGGCTGGTCGCTGTCGCTCCAGCGGTACCCGAAGGCGTCGGGGCCGCCGGCGCCCTGCGTGACGGGATCCCCGACGCGCGGGTCGGATTCGTCCTTGCCGAGGTCGAGGAACGGGTTCTGCGCCATCGGCTCCCCGAGGGACGGCGCCGGGATGTCGAAGTCCAGCGTGCCCTGGCCGACGTTGCTCAGGATCACGACGTGGTCGGACTGCTCTCCGGTGAACATGTCGTCGGAGACCGACGTCGGCGCGACCTCGCCGGTGGGCGGCGGGAGCGTGGTGCCGGTCGCGAGGTTCGAGATCGGGCCAGGGTTGCCCCACTCGTCGAAGGCCTTGATCGCGAAGAAGTAGCTCGTGTCGGCGACGAGGTTGCGGACCTCGAGCGCCTGCGGGGTCCCGGCCGCGGCGGGAGCGGGCTCGCCGCCGGCGCGCGTCGCCGCCGCCCAGTTCCCCTCGTCGATCGGGGCCATGGAGTACCGGATCTCGTAGGCGTTCGCGGTCCCGACGCCGCCGTCGTCGCCGGTCGCGGTCCACGTCAGCCCGATCGTATTCGAGCTGGGGTCGGTCGTCTGGAGGTCGTCGATCATGCCCGGCGCGGTCGTGTCGGGCTCGGCGATCGCGAAGAAGATGTTCAGGCGGCCGTTGCTGACGCACTTCCCGGCCATCGCGGGGATGTGGTCGACCGAGCTCATCAGGATGTTCTTGACCTGCGCCCACGGGATGTCGGGAGCGCTGACCGCCTTCACGAGCGCGTACGCGCCCGTCACGTGCGGCGTCGCCATCGAGGTGCCCGAGAGCAGGCCGTACTGGTTTCCGGGGAGGGTGCTCAGGACGTCCACGCCGGGGGCCGCGAGGTCGACCGAAACCGCGCCCCAGTTCGAGAACGACGCGAGCTGGTCGTTGTCGTCGGTGGCCGCGACCGAGATGATGTTCGGGAGGTTGTACGCCGCCGGGTAGGCGGGGCTCGTGTCGCTGTTCTGGCCGTTGTTCCCGGCCGCGGCCACGAAGGCGATGTTCGCGTTGCCGGCGGCGGCGATCGCGTCGTAGAGGGTCTGCGAGAAGCTCCCGCCGCCCCACGAGTTGCTCGTGACGTCGACGCCCATCATCGTCGTGTACTGGACGGCGAGGACCGCGTTCGCGGTCGAGCCGGAGCCGCCCGACGACAGGAACTTCGCCGCCATGATCTTGACGTTCCAGTTGACGCCCGCGACGCCGATGCCGTTGTTGCCGACGCCGCCGATCGTGCCGGAGCAGTGCGTGCCGTGGCCGTTGTCGTCGAAGGGATCGCCGTCGTTGTTGACGAAGTCCCACCCGTGGATGTCGTCGACGTAGCCGTTGCCGTCGTCATCGAGGCCGTTGCCGGCGATCTCGCCCGGGTTCGTCCAGATGTTCGCGGCGAGGTCGGGGTGGTTGTAGTCGACGCCGGTGTCGATCACGGCGACGAGCACGTTCGAGCTTCCGGTCGACACGTTCCACGCCGTCTCGGCGTCGATGTCCGCGTCGTTCGTTCCTCCGGTCTGACCGGTGTTGTTCATCCCCCACAGCTCGGGATAACGCGGGTCGTTGGGCACGACCCCGGTGGTCAGGATGTAGTTCGGCTCCGCGTATTCGACGGAGGGGCTCGCCTGCAGGCGCTGCAACGCGCGCTCGACGGTCACCCCGGGGCCCAGCGTCCAGCGCTCCGCCGCGGAGTTGAAGACGTTCGCCGTGACCGCTCCGAGCTCCGCCTGGAGCAGGTGCTTGTCGGCGAGCCGCGCGGCGGGCTTGAGCTTGAGCAGGACCTCGCCCGGAACATGGGCCGGAAGTGGGCTCCCGGATCCCGGCGCGCCGATCGGACCTCCCGGTCCGGCCAGCAGCAGGATCAAGGCGAACGCAAGGAACGTCAGAGCCAATCTAGGGCGCTGCATGGACATCCCCCTCCTGAATCATCAGGACGACGGCGGACAAACTCACTCGCGGTCTTTCGAGGGGGAGGTTCGAAAGGCCTCGCTACAACACGTTCGTGGGGCCTCAAACCGGGGTTCGTTGCAGGGTCTACTCCTCCGGACGATATGAGTCAACGGCAATCTTCACCGGCTTGACGACGGTCATGGGCAACCCCCGCCCAGAACCTGCGCAAGGTCGCAGCCGCCGATCGCCTGCGCTTCGGGACGCTCCCCCCCCGTGGCCGCGCCGAAGCTCCCCTCCCGGGTCGCGTCCTGCCCGACGACGACGAAGTAGAGGAACGAGCCTTCCGGCGGATCTCCCGGGTCGAACGAGGCCGACCCGGAGGTCCCGAGGCCGCAGGCGGCGGCGCTCCACTGCACCGATCCGGCGATCGGGCCGGCGCCCCAGTAGGCGACGTGATCGGTCGCGCCGCACCCCGGCGCGAACGCCACCTCGACCGCGGTCCCCGCGCCGCGCGACGCGACGAGCGACGCCGGCTCGCCGAGGCCGGAGGGCGCGCCGGTGGCGCAGGTCGCGCGGAACACGGCGTCGGTGACGGCGACGTCGTCCACCCACAGCCCCTTCCCGGTTCCGGTGCTGTCGCTGCCGATCCGCCACCGCAGCCGGATCTCCCGGCCCGCGAAGGCGGCGAGGGATCCGTTCCAGTCGGTGGCCGGGTAGACCGGCGTCGCGTATTGCCGCGAGAAGACCGTCCCCGCGAACGTCTTCGGGAACCCGCAGGCGTTCCCGACGTTCGAGAGGGAGTCGGGGTAGTTCACCGTCGTCAGCCGGCTCCACGTCGCGAACGCCGGCCCCTCGGCGACCTCGACGACCGCGGCGTCCCATCCCGCCTCGATGTCGTATTTCGCGGCGAAACGCAGGACCGAGCTCGACTGCACCGAGATCGGCGGGGAGGTCAGCGCCGAGCAGAGATTGTTCGTGTACGTCCCCGTGGCGTAGACCTTCGGCCCCGTCTTCCCCCCGGACGACTGGACGCTCCACGGGGCGCTCGGCGCGAGCGTCGCTCCCCCCGTGTCCCCCGCGTCGTCCGACCAGGTCCCGATCGTCGAGGGTCCCGTCGGCGTCCCCGCGCGCGTCACGACGTTGCCGTCGTCGGCGCCGTTCCCGACGTCGACGGCCCGCACGACGTAGTGATACGTCCCGCCGTCGGCGAGCGCGTCGTGGTCGGTGTACGGGGTCGACGCGAGCCCCGAGGCGATGCGGTTCGCCTCCGACGGGACGAACGGCGCCGTCGCGCTGCGGAACACGTCGTACGAAACGGCGCCCCCGCAACGGGTCGCGGCCGCGGACCAGTCGAGCTCGAGCGAGCAGGTCGTGAGCCCCGGATTCGTCACCGAGGCGACCCCGTCGAAGGCCGGCCCGACCGTGCACGCCCCCGTCGTCTGCGCCGAAGCCTCGGCGGAGGCGGCGGACTCGCACGGCTGGAGCGCCCGCACGACGTAGTAATAAGGAACCCCTCCCGACACGCCGAGGTCGGCGTAGCCCGTCGCCGGCGCGTCGACGAGCGCGATCTCCTGGTACGGGCCGCCGGAGTCGAGCGAGCGCAGGACGCGGTACTGCGTCGCGTTCACCGCCGCCGACCAGGTGAGGTCGATCCTGTGGTCGCCGTTCCCGACGGCGGTCACGGTGGACGGGGGGGTCGGCTGGGCCATCGCGACGTCCTCGGTCGCGGGGCCGGTTCCCACCGTCACCGTGCGCTGCAGCGTGCAGTACCCGGCCTGGGAATAGGTCAGATGGTAGGTCTGCCCCGCCCGCGCGAGCCAGTGGTAGACGCCGCGCGCGTCGGCGCGACGGGGCGACTCGCCGTGCGTGAAGACGACCTCCTGCACGTCGACGCGCGCCGGAACCGGCTGCCCCGTCGCCGCGTTCGTGATCTTCCCGCGGATCTGCGGCGCGTCGAGGGTGCGGTTCAGGAAGAACTGCCACGCCGTGCGCTGGCGCTGCACGGTCACGTTGCGCCACGTCGCGTAGTCGGGCTGGAACGAGCAGCAACTCGCCTCGATCGTGAACGCGTACGAGCCGTACTGGTTGTACCAGGTGTCGACGCTTCCGCCGTCGACGAGGTAGATCGCCGACCAGATGGGGCCGACGGTGTACGTGCCGGTCTGCCCGTTGTCGTCCTGCAGGATCGCGTTGAGCGACTGCGCGACCTCCTGCATCGCGGTCATCTCGTCGGGGTTCGAGCACCCGTACGAATACATGATGTATTCGCCGTAGGTGTGGTACGAGAGCGCGTAGAACGGCCGCGTGTCCGAGGCGAGCGCGAGCATCCCCTGCGTCTCCGGCTCCGACGCCGGCTCCGAGCCCCGGTTCGTGTCGTCGGTGCACGAGCCGCTCGAGCCGTTGCACGTCCCCCACGCCACGGGGTAGTTCCGGTTCGGGTCGACCGGGCACGAGGGGCGCCGGTTGCGTCGCCACATGTTGTCGACGCTGAAGACGTGAGCGGCGCCGTCGGGGTTCACGCTCGCCACGACCCAGATCTCGATGTTGTCGACCCACCGGGTGACGGCGGGGTCGGTCCCGTAGCGCGAGGTCAGGTACTCGATCATGTCCTTCGCGATCTCGGGGGTCATGACCTCGCGCGCGTGGTGCTGCGAGTCGAGCACGAAGACCGGCCGGTCGTTCGGGAGGTCGGGGTCCTTGGTGATCCGGACGGCGACCTGCTGGTGTCCCTCGAACAGGTTCGTGGACAACACGCGGGTCCGGACGAGGTTCGGGAAAGCCGCCGCCGTCTGGCTGATGAAGGCGGCGAGCTCGGCCGGGTCGGTGTAGTCCTGCAGCGCCTGGATCGTCACCGGGTCGTCGTTGGAGGGCCCGAGGGTGAACCCGAAGCCCAGGTCGGCGAGACGCCGGATCTCGTCCTCGGTGGCCACGACCCCTGCGGTGCGGTCCCGCTTGTTCATCCCGGCGATGTCGAACCCTGCGTCCACGAGGGCGGCGAGGATCTCGTCGCTTTGGACCCGGACGTGCACGAGGCGCTTGCGGACGGGCCCGGAGGCGGTCGCGGCGGTCGCGACGAGCAGCGAGGCGGCGAGGAAGGAAAGGAGGATCCGCCGGAACATGAACACCCCCTCGGCGTCGTCCGGGGGGTGAAACGGCGCGTTACGGACCGTCGGAGTCCGCAAGGTACCACTTTCGC
>DASVAW010000175.1 GCA_036376135.1 Candidatus Polarisedimenticolaceae bacterium
CACTCGATCGGCGGAGAGTACCTTTACGACCCCGCGCGCAATCGGATGGTCGCGGTCGACGCGCGGGCGATCCTCGCGGCGCTCGAGAAGGTCTACGGGGCGAAGCGGCTGGCGGAGGAGCTCCGGAAGGCGATGCGCTAACGCTCCCTCCGCCCCTCGCGGAACTCGCGGTTGCGCGCGACGACGTCGGCGAGGGTCGTTCCGTCGAGGATCTTCGCCGCGGCGTCGCGCACGTCGAGCAGGATCGAGTAGAACCCGGCGTGCCGGGGCTCCGCGTGCAGCATCTCGCGGAGCTCCGCGGCGCTTCCCATCGGCGCGAGGGAGCCGTCCAGCACGCGCACGACCGCGCCGAGGTAGATCTCGTCGGGGCGCCGCGCGAGCTGGTATCCCCCCTCGATCCCGCGTCGGCTGCGCACCATCCCGGCGTGTTTGAGCTCCAGCAGGATCCCCTCGAGGAACTTCGCGGGGATCGCCTCCGCCTTCGCGATCTCGCGGATCTGCACCACGCCGGGGCCGTACCGGTCCGCCAGGTGGCTCAACGCCCGCACGCCGTACAGGCCGCGCTTGGAGATCTTCATGCGGCCGCCTCGATGCCGCGCTCGAAGAACGCCTCGATCGCCTCGTGGAAGGCGTCGGGGGTGTCGAGGGTGCTGATGAGGCCGCGCAGGCGGGACCCCGCGGGAAGGCCGTGGGTATACCAGCTCGTGAAGGTGCGCAGCTTGTGCATTACGACCCGCATCTCGCGTTCCTGCTCGCGCAGCATCCGGAAGTGCTCGAGGATGATCTCGCGGCGGTCCGCGATCGTGGGCTCGTAGGGAACCTCCCCGCGCAGGACCGCGGCGGTCTGGCGGAAGATCCAGGGGTTCTTCATCGACGCGCGGCCGATCATCACCCCGTCGCAGCCGGTCTCGCGGAACATCCGGAGGGCGTCGTCGGGAGTCTGGACGTCGCCGTTGCCGACGACCGGGATCGTCAGCGCGTCCTTCAGCTCCGCGATCCGCGACCAGTCCGAGCGTCCCGAGAACATCTGCTTGGCGGTGCGGGCGTGCAGCGCGACGCCGTTCACCCCCTCCCCCTCGCAGATCCGCCCGAGCTCGACGAAGTTCTTCCGTTCCTCGCGCAGGCCCAGGCGGAACTTCACCGTCAGCGGGATCGACACCGCGGCGCGCACGGCCCGGACGATCGACCGCGCCAGATCGAGGTCCCCCATCAGCGAACATCCCGCGCAGCCCTTGAGGATCTTGTTCGCCGGGCAACCCATGTTGATGTCGCAGGCGTCCGCCCCGATCTCCTCGACCAGGCGAGCCGCCTCCGCCATCCTCCCGGGGTCGGACCCGTAGACCTGGATCGAGATCGGCCGCTCCTCGTCGACGTAGTGCATCAGCCTGCGCGTACGGGGGTTCCCCCGCGCGAGCGCCTCGGAGGAGATGAACTCCATCGTGACGAGGCCGACGCCCCCCAGGCGGCGGAGGATGAGCCGGAACTGCCGGTCGGTGATCCCCGCCATCGGGGCGAGGACCAGCGGCGGATCGAAGGCGAGGGGGCCGTACCTCAACATGACCGCTCGATTCTAGCGTCCTCGGAAGACGGGGGCCCGCTTCTCGCCGAAGGCGCGGAGCGCCTCCTCGCGATCCTCGGTCCCGAGCACGCCCTGGTAACACTCCCACTCGAGGGCCAGCGCCCGGTCCATCGGGAGGTCCGCCCCCGCGTCGATCGCCCGCTTGGCCAGGCGGATCGCGACGGGACCGTTCGCGCAGATCGACGCGGCGATCGCGCGCGCCTCCTCCTCCAAGCGGTCCGGGGCGACGACGGCGTCGGCGACCCGGTCGGCCGCCGCCTTCGCCGCGGAGAAGAGGTGGCCGGTGAAGATCCAGCGCTTGGCGACGGCGGCCCCCGCGATCCGGGGAAGGCGCTGCGTCCCGCCCGCGCCGGGGAGGATCGCGAGGGCGGTCTCCCGGAGGCCGATCCGGGCGTCCTCGGCGAGCACGCGCAGGTCGCAGGCGAGCGCGAGCTCGCACCCTCCCCCCGCCGCGGTTCCGCGGACGGCGGCGATCGTCGGGTACGGGATCGCGGCGAGCGCGTTGCAGATCCCCGCAAGGCGCGGCACGAACGCGCGGACCTCCTCGAGGGACATCTCCAGGCGCTCCTTCAGGTCCGCGCCGGCGCAGAAGTGACTCCCCGCCGAGCGCACGATCAGGCAGCGCGCGGCGGCGTCCGCCGCGAGCCCGGCGATCGCGACCTCGAGGTCCGCGACGAGATCCCGACCCAGCGCGTTCACCGGCGCGCGGTCGAGGGTGAGGATCCGGAGGCCGTCCTCCTGCGCCTCGACGCGGCAGCAGCGCAAGCCGCTCATCGCGACGCCCCCGCGGGCGGGACGTAATCGTCGGGGACCTCGACGGGCATCCGCAGCATCGCCATGCCGTGCGTCTTCCCCTGCGCGTCGGTCTTGAGGCTTCCCGAGCCCGACCCGCCGAGCGAATCGTGGAGGATGAAGTTGAGGGCGAGCAGATTGGGCATCTCGTAGCGCTCGACGCCGCCGCGCACGATGGCGCCGAAGTGCGCCTTCACGCGCTCGACCGTGAGCCACGCGCGGAGGATCTCGAACCCCTTCGCGTCGTACGCGATCACGCCGACGTTCGAGCCGTTCCCCTTGTCCCCCGAGCGCGCGTGCGCCATCGCGTAGAGCGGGATCGTCCTCACGCGACCTCCTCCACCGTCACCACCGGCTCGACGAGCCGCTTGGGAATGAGGGTCGGCCAGTAGCCGAGGACCTCGGTCGCCTTGGGTCGCCCGCCCGCGAACCCGGTGACCCCCGGAGGACCGGAGGTGACGAGGGGGGCGAGCTCCTTTCCGAAGCGGTCGACCTTGCGGCGATCGGGGTCCTTCACCCCCACCCGCAGGACGACCTCGGGCGGATTCTCGTTCCGCGCGAGGGCGCCGTGGCACTCTCCCGCTCCGAGGTACTCGGTGATCGTCTGCTCGTAGCTCATCCCGGCGCGCCGCAGCCTCCCCCACAACGCGTCGGCGCAGACTCTCGCCTTTTCGAGCGCGTCGGGTCCGGCGACGGTGAGCTGGCCGACGGCCTTGTACCCCTCGAGGTAGGCCATCGAGACCTTGAACGTGTCGGTCGCGGGCTTGCCGCGGATCCCGGTCACGCGCACGCGGTCGCGCCCGTCCTGGGCGAGCCGGATCGAGGTGAAGTCCGCGACGCAGTCGGGGGTGATGTACCCGTTCGGGTTCCCCATCTCGTACAGCAGCTGCTCGGAGACGGTGTCGACGGTGACGAGCCCGCCGGTCCCCTCGTGTTTGGTGACGGTGAACGAGCCGTCCGCCTCGACTTCGGCGATCGGGTAGCCGATCCGGTCCCAGCCCCCGACCTCCCACCACCGCGAGAAGTTCCCGCCGGTGCACTGCGCGCCGCACTCGAGGATGTGCCCCGCGATCGTCGCCGCCGCCAGCCGGTCCCAGTCGTCGGAGGCCCAGCCGTATTCCGCGAGCAGAGGAGCGACCACGAGCCCGGGGTCGGTCATGCGCCCCGTGACCACGATCTGCGCGCCCCGCCGGAGCGCCTCCGCGGCGGGGAACGACGAGATGTAGACGTTCGCCGAGAGGACCTGCCCGCGGATCGTCCCGAACGGCCTCCCGTCGTCGAGATTCGCGAAGGGAACGCCGGAGTCGTGCAGCTCGTCGAGCCGGTCGAGGATGTCGTCGCCGACGACGGTCCCGATGCGCATCCCCTTCGAGCCCGCCGCGCGCGCGGCGTCGAGGAGCGCCGCCCGGCAGGCGTCGGGGTTGACCCCGCCGGCGTTCGCGACGACTCGGATCCCCTTCGCGCGGAGGGTCGGGAGTATGCGACGGACCAGCTCGACGAAGTCGGTCGCGTACCCCGCCTTCGGATCGCGGCTCTTGAGCTTCTGCAGGATCGACATCGTGACCTCGGCGAGGTAGTCGAGGGTCAGGACGTCGAGCGGGCCTTCTTCGACGAGGCGGGCCGGGGCGTCGACGGAGTCGCCCCAGAACCCCTGGCCGTTGGCAATGCGCAGCATGCCGCCTCCTGGACGATCGGGAAGCGGCCAGTATAGATGGTGGCGACCCCTCGTCTAGACGCCCAGCAGCCGCGCCGCCGTCCGGATGAGCTCGTCGATCTCGAACGGCTTGTGGACCACCGCGACGACCCCCTTCCGGCGGGCCTCCTCCTCGTCCAGGCTCGACCCCCAGCCCGTGACGAGCGCGACCGGAAGCCCCGGCTTCGCACGCCCGATCGAGGCGGCGACCTCCCATCCCGACATGTCCGGCATGCCGAGGTCGGTGAAGACGAGGTCGTAGGCGTCGAGCGAGGCCCGGCGGACGCCGTCGGCGCCGCTGAGCGCCACGTCCACCTCGTGCCCGGCGGAGACCAGGACGTCCTTCACGACGTCGGCGATCTCCTCCTCGTCGTCGATCACGAGGATCTTCCCCTGCCGCAGCATGAGCGGCATCGACGCTCCGTCCCCCCCGATCGGCTTGGGGACCTCGCGGGTGGTGGGGAAGTCGAGCACGAAGGTCGTGCCCTTCCCCGGCGCGGTCACGACGTCGATCTTTCCCTCGTGGCGGGTCACGATGCCGTAGACGACGCTCAGGCCGAGCCCTACGCCGCGGGTTCCCTTGGTCGTGAAGAACGGATCGAACAGCTGCTGCCGGATCTGCTCGGTCATCCCGATCCCGGTGTCCTCGCAGCGCGCCACGACCCGGTCGTCCTGGCGACGGCAGCTGAGCCGGATGCGGCCTCCGTGAGGCATCGCGTCGACGGCGTTGAGGATCAGGTTCGTGACGACCTCGCGCAGCTCCGAGGCGTTTCCGAGGATCGGGGGCACCGCCTCCGCCTCGAGGGAGGCCTCGATCGTCACGCTCCGGCTCATCGCGTCGTTGCGCCAGCGCGTCTTGGTGATCTCGAGGGCGTCCCGCAGGACCTCGACGAGGTCGACCGGCTCGAAGCGCTTGTCGCGGCGGGTCCGAGAGAACTCCTGGATCCGCCGGACGGTCTCGCGCCCGTCGAGGGCCGCCTTCTCGATGATCCCGAGCTCGAAGTCCACGTCGCGGGGGAAACCGCGTCGACGCAGCAGCTGCACGCGGCCGAGGACCGCACCGAGCAGGTTGTTGAAATCGTGCGCCACGCCGCCGGACAGCTCGCCGAGCGCGCGCAGCTTCTCGGTCTCCGAGAGCTTGTCGTGGAGGCGCTTGGCCTCGGTCCGGTCGACGAGCAGGCACTCGGCGGCGGGAGTGCCGCGGTATTCGATCCGGCTGCCGCGCAGCTCCATGTGACGGATCGTCTGGGAACGATCGCGACCGAGGACCTCGATCGCGCCCGGCTCCTCGCCGCGCTCCCACGCCGCGACGCGGCCGGCCGCCAGCGCGGCGGACGAGGGCTCGAAGAACCGGCTCAGATCGTACCCGCTTCCGGGCGTCATCCCCGCTTCGACGCCGAACGTCTCGCCGAAGGCGCCGTTCACGAAGCGCACGCGTCCGTCCTGGACGATCAGGATCGAGTCCGGCGAGTTGTCGACGAGGGACTTGTACTGCGCGGTCGACTCCTCGAGCGCCCGCGTGCGATCGCGCACCTGCTGCTCGAGCGTCGCGTTCAGCACTTCCAGAGCCGCCTGGAAATCGAGGGACTCCTTCGCCTTCTCCTGAAGGCGCTCCATCATCCGGTTGTAGGACTGCGCGAGCTCGCGGAGCTCCTTCGCCCCCTCCACGGGAATGCGGTGATCCATCTCGCCGGCGGAGAGCGCCTCGGTTCCCAGGGCCAGGCGCTGCAGCGGCGCGGCGATCCTCCGCGCCAGCCACAGTCCCATCCCCACCGCGAGCAGGGTCAGCAGCGCCCCGAGGCCGAACAGCTGCCAGGTGAGCACGCGAAGGTCCGCCGCGGCGGCGTCGAGCTCGAGTCCGACCCGAACGAGCCCCCAGGGCTCCGTCACCCCTTCGACCTCGACGGGGACCGCGACCTCGAGCGCGTCGATCGGGCGGCCGTCCGACCCCTTCACCCGCCCCGCGCTCGAGCCGGGGAGCAGGCGCACCCGCTCCCCGTCCAGCTGCTCGGGAACCGCGCCGGCGGCACCCGCGCGCATCCCTTCCTTGTCGTGGATGACGACGTAGGCGACGCCGGGATTCCCCGCCGCGCCCTCCGCCGCGAACTGCAGCGCGGGGTAGTTGTAGGCGAGGAGCGAGGGTGTGGCGACCGCGCCGATGCTGCGCGCGATCGCCTCGCCCCGCGCCTCGAGGTTGCGCCTGAGGCTCACGCCGACGCGGTAGCGGACCACGACCAGCGTGAGGACCATCAGGATGACGACGAGCAGGCCGGTCGACAGCGACACGCTGCGCTGCAGGCTTCGCCCCCGGAGCTTCAGCGCCATGCGGCGTTCTCCTCGATCCAGACGTTCTCGAGATCGAGGCTCGCGAGCCCCAGCGGACCCGGCTCGAGGCCGTGCGTCCCGCGCCGGCAGGCCAGCGCGCCGACCGTGTGGTAGAGGGGAACGACCGGGGCGAGCTCGAGGATCCGCCGCTCCACGTCACGGTAGATGCGGGCGCGCGAAACGGGGTGCGTCTCCCGCGCGCCGGCGCGCAGCAGCGTCGCCACGGCGTCGTCGCGGAAGGAGAAGTAGTTCGACGAGGTCTCCGGCTCGAACAGGGTCGCGAGGAACGCGTCGGGATCGGGGATGTCGGCGACCCATCCGATCAGGAAGGCCTGCGCATCGTGGTCCTCGGTGCGTCGGGACATCTCCGCCCAGCCGATCTCCTGGATGTCCACCCGGAAACCGGCCGCCTCGAGATCGGCGGCGATCCGCCGATCGGTCTCGCGGGAGCGGGCGGTGCCGACCGACGTGTAGATCTTCACGCGCGGAAGGCCGCGCCCCCCCGGGTAACCCGCCTGCGCGAGGAGCGCCCGGGCCCGCGCGGGGTCGTGGGCAAGCGCCTTCGGCTGCGGGCTGTAGGCGGGGAGCCCCGGGGGGAGGATCCCCTGCGCGGGCCGGCGCGCGGTCGGGGACAACGCCGCGATCCCCTCGCGGTCGATCGCGTGCGCGACGGCCTGACGCACGAGCGGATCGTGGAACGGCGGGTGCCCGGTTCCCAGCCCGAGGAACGACAGGTTCAGCTCGTGGAAACGGAAGACGGCGACGTCGCTCCGGCGGGAGAGCTTCTCGAGGATCTCGGCGTTGGGCTCGAAGGCGTCGATCTCGCCGCGCTCGAAACGCGCCGCTCCCAGGTCGCGCTCCCCGGGGGCCGGGAATCCGATCGTCACCCCCGCCAGGCGTGGGGCACCGCTGAAGTGCGCCGGGTTGGCCTCGAGCTCCAGGCGCGTCTCGGTCCAGCCCTTGAAGCGGAACGGGCCGGTCCCGACCGGCTGGCGCCGGAACCGCTCGGCACCCAGGCGGGTGAAGGCGTCCCGGGGCACCACGCGCAGGTAGTCGACGGCGAGGATCTCGAGGAACGTCGGGCGAGGCTGGGCGAGCTCGATGCGCACGGTGCGATCGTCGAGCGCCGCCACTCCCGGAAGGTCGGGCCGTCGCCCCGCCGAGAAGTCGGCCGCGCCGCGCAGGCACGCGAGGTACGGCCCGACGGAGCTCGGCCTCTCGCGCTTCGGATCGAGGGCGTGCCGGAACGTGAAGACGACGTCCTCCGCGGAGAGCGGCGATCCGTCGTGGAAGGTCACCCCGGCGCGCAGCCGGAAGGTGTAGACGAGCCCGTCCCGCGAGATCGTCCACGTCTCGGCGAGCGCGGGCACGACGTTGAGGCTCGGGTTGATGGCGACGAGCCCGTCGAAGAGCTGGTTCACCGGGAGCGAGTCGTAGACCGACGCGACGTCGGTGGGGTCGAGGCTGTCCGGAGCCTCGCTGAACAGGCGGAGCACGCCGCCCGACCGCGCCGGCGGCGACGATTCCCGGCCCCTCCACTCGGCCGGTGCGTCGGAGCACCCCGTCAGGGCCGTCGCCGCGACCAGGACCGCCCCGATACGAAACCGAAACCCGCGCAAGTTCGCACCCCCGGCGCCGGCGGCGGGTCCTGCCGCCCGCGCGGAAACTTCGGTGCCGGAGGGCGCTGCGTCAAGCCGGAGGCATCAATCGAAGATGTCGCGGTGGCGGGCGAGCCGGATCAGGAAGTCCCCGAGCGTCACGCAGAGCGCGACCCCCGCCGCCGCACGCGCCGCGAGCGGGTGGTAGTTCCCCTCCAGGAACAGGAAGACCGCGACCCCCGCGGCGGCCTGGACCGCGCACCGCAGCAGGTCCGGGAGGGACCCCCGCCCGCGGCCGTTCTGCGCCAGCGAGTTGTCGAGGCCTCCCGCAGCCACCTCCGCCGCGAGAAGGACCAGGATCGTGATCGTCGGGGCCCCCGTGCGGTCGAGCGCCGGGATGAACAGGAGCGGGAGGACGAGGGAGAGCCCCGCGAAACGCACCGCGTCGATCGGAGCGGCCGCGAACCGCCGGGCGAGGACCGCGCGCATCCCCCAGAAGTACTCGAGCCCCGACACGAGCGTGAGGCCGGTGATGGCGACCATCACCGCCGCGACCGCGGCGTGCGGCGCGAACAGGATTCTCGCCACCAGGACCGCCGTGAACCACACCGCCGCCGAGATCGCCATCCACCCCGGCCGGCGCCCGCGCGCCAGCGCGACGGCCGCGGGTACGAGCGACCCCGCCACCGACACGGCGAGGATCGGGTAGATGTGCTCCGGCTTGGGGAAGACCAGGAAGAGCAGGATGTACCCCGCTCCCGCCATCTGGACCGTGGTCTTGAGCTTCGCGGCCGCGCTCGTCTTGAACTCGAAGCGTTCCTCGAGGGCGAGACTTCGCAGGAAGGTCACCCCCAGCTCCCGGAAGAAGACGATCATCACGAGCGCGGGGGGGACCATCCGAAGGTCGGACATCGGCACGAAGGCGCACACGAGGAAGATCTTGTCGGCGACCGGATCGAGCAGCGCCCCGATCGGCGTCGAGCCGTGTTTCCGTGCGAGCCAGCCGTCGAGGGCGTCGGTGAGGCCGAGCAGGATGAAGATCGCCAGCGAGCCCATGAGCAGCGGGCGATTGGCGAGCTCGGGGTCGGCGTTGTACCCGCGGTACATCATCCAGACCGGCAGCGGCAGCATGAGCAGCCGCGCGTAGGTCACCTGGTTCGCGGTGATCCGCATCAGATTCGAGGCCCCGTGCCCGGCGTGATCGCGTCGAGCGCCGCGGCCATCTCGTCGCGGAGCTCGTCCCGCCAGGAGGCGGACCGCGCCTGCTCGGCGGTGACCGCACGGGGAGGGAGGAATCGCGCCGCGAGTCGGCACGGGACGATCGGGCCGGGAAGGCGTGGAATCGTATGACGGGTTCCCGCCAGGACGACGGGCTGGACCGGCGCGCCGGCCTCCGCGGCGACGCGGAACGCCCCGGATCGCAGGCGGCCGATCCGGCCGTCGCGGGATCGGGTCCCCTCCGGGAAGAACGCGAGGCGCGCCCCTCCCCGCAGCGCCGCGACCGCCCGCCCGAGCGCCTCTTCGTTCGCCGCCGCCGAGGCCCCTCGCGTCACGGTCAGATGCCCTCCCTTGCGCAGCACGGATCCTATCAACGGAACCCGCAGGACCTCCTCCCTCGCGACGAATCGGAGCGGAGGCGTCACCAGGGCGGTGAGGAGCTGGACGTCGAAGATGTGCTGGTGGTTGGAAACGAGGACGGCGGGGGCGGGTCGATCCTCGACCCCGTCGACGGTCGTTCGGTAGAGCCCGCCGACGAGGTTGACCCTGGCCCATCCGTGCATCCAGACCTGGAACGAGTCGGCGACCGTGGGCCCGCGGCGGAACAGGAACACCAAGGGGTATCGAAGGGCGCTGTTCCCGACGAACGCCGGCCACGCGTACAGCGACCATAGGAAGCGAGCGAGCGCCGACACCGATTTCCCCCGGGAGCCGAGGGGCCGTATTACCCGACCTCCCCTCCCGCGCGCAACCCTGTGGTAGTCTCCTCCCGGCGCCGAGCGACCCGGGCCCCCCCGCACCAAGCCGAACGGAAGGGGCGCCCGCCACGACGTCGTCGGTACGGTCCCCGAAGCGGTGGACCCCGACGCCGTGGCGGATGCAGACCGGTGACGCGACCCAAGAGGAAGGTGCCGACGGCGACGGAAGGCGACTTCCAGGAGACCCCCGGAACCAAGATGGCGAAGACCATGCTCGTGAACGTCACGCACGTGGAGGACTCCCGCGTGGCGATCCTCGAGGACGGCGTCCTCGAACAGTACGAAATCGAGACCCTCAGCCGGACCAGCATCAAGGGCAACATCCACAACGCGGTCGTGGAGAACGTCCACCCCGCGCTGGAGGCGGCGTTCCTGAGGATCTCTCCCGACCTCAAGGGGTTCCTGCCCCTCGACGAGGTCAACTTCAAGCTCCTCCCGCAGCGCTCCGAGAGCCGCAAGGGCGGGAAGATC
>DASVAW010000176.1 GCA_036376135.1 Candidatus Polarisedimenticolaceae bacterium
GAGGAGAGCAGGATCCGGCGAAGGGCGTTGCCGATCGTCGTGCCGAACCCGCGCTCGAACGGCTGCGCGGAGAAGCGGCCGAAGGTCGGCGTGAGGGTTTCGCGCTCGACCTCGAGGCGCTTGGGCTTCTGGAATCCCTTCGAATACATCCGTCCCTCCGGCAGGGCCTACTTGGAGTACAGCTCGACGATGAGCTGCTCCTGGATCGGGAGCTGGATCTCGTCTCGACCGGGGAGCTGCTTGACGCTCCCGCGGAAATTGTCGGCGTCGAGCTCGAGCCACGACGGGACGCCGCGACCCTTCGCCGTGTCGAGGCACATCTTGATCGCCTCGTTCTTGCGGCTCGACTCGTGCAGCACGATCACGTCGCCCGCGTCCACGAGGGCGGACGGGACGTTGACGTTGCCGCCGTTGACCTGGAAGTGCCCGTGCGCCACCAGCTGGCGGGCCATCGCGCGCGACGACGCGAACCCGAGCCGGTACACCACGTTGTCCATGCGGCGCTCGAGCATCTGCAGCAGGTTCGCACCCGTGATGCCCTTGCGACGCGCGGCCTTCTGGAAGTAGTTCCGGAACTGCCGCTCGAGCACCCCGTACATGCGCTTGACCTTCTGCTTCTCGCGCAGCTGGATGCCGTACCCCTGGACCTTGGAGCGGCGCCGGCCGTGCTGACCGGGGGCGTAGCCCCGGCGCTCGAAGGCGCACTTCTCCTTGAAACAACGGTCGCCCTTCAGGAAGAGCTTCATCCCTTCCCGTCGGCAAAGCCGGCAGACCGCTCCGTTCATCCTCGCCACGTTCGTGCCTCCTAACCCTTAGACCCGCCGCCGCTTGGGCGGGCGGCACCCGTTGTGCGGGATCGGGGTGACGTCCTTGATCGACCGGATCTCCATGCCGGCGGCCTGCAGCGCGCGGACCGACGACTCGCGACCGGAGCCCGGGCCCTTGACCTTCACGTCGAGGGTGCGGACACCGTGCTCCTTCGCGTTGTTGGCCGCGATCGTCGCCGCGGTCTGGGCGGCGAACGGCGTCCCCTTGCGGGATCCCTTGAATCCCTGCACGCCGGCCGAGGACCACGCGACGACGTTCCCGCGGGGGTCGGTGATCGTGATGATCGTGTTGTTGAACGTCGCGTGGACGTGCGCCACGCCGTGCGGGACGTTCTTCTTTTCCTTCTTGCCGCCCTTCTTCCCGGCGGCCTTCTGAGCCTTGGCCATCGCCTAACCCTTCTTTCCGGTGGCGGTCTTCTTCTTGCCCGCGATCGCGCGACGCGGACCGCGCCGGGTCCGCGCGTTCGTGTGCGTGCGCTGGCCCCGGACGGGCAGGTTGCGCCGGTGCCGCATCCCGCGATACGACCCGATCTCGATCAGGCGCTTCACGTCGAGGGAGGTCGCCTTGCGCAGGTCCCCCTCCACACGCCCTTCCTGGTTGATCACCCGAGTGATGCGGACCACCTCGTCTTCCGAGAGGTCCTTCACCTTCGTCGAGAGGTCGACCTTGGCCTTCTCCAGGATCGAGGTCGCGCGGTGGCGACCGATCCCGTAGATGTAGGTCAGACCGATCTCCACGCGCTTGCTCGGGGGCAGATCCACGCCCGCGATACGTGCCACGTTCGAGCCTCCTTACGCCGGTTCCGGGCCCCTCAGCCCTGCCGCTGCTTGTGCTTGGGGTTGTCGCAAATCACGCGCACCACCCCCTTGCGCCGGACGATCTTGCACTTGTCGCAAACCTTCTTCACCGAAGCCCGGACCTTCATCTTCCTCTCCCGCGCCTTCGCCTACTTGTACCGGTAGACGATGCGCCCGCGCGTCAGGTCGTACGGCGAGAGCTCCACGAGCACCCGATCGCCGGGAAGGATGCGGATGAAGTGCTTGCGCATCTTCCCGGAGATGTGGGCGAGCACGCGGTGCTTGTTCTCGAGCTCCACCCGGAACATCGCGTTCGGGAGGGGTTCGACCACCGTGGCCTCGACCTGAATCGCCTCTTCCTTCGACATTCGTTACGCCTGCCCCCGAGGGTCGCCGAGCACCCGCGGGCCGTCCTCCGTGACCGCCACGGAGAACTCGAAGTGGGCCGAAAGACTGCCGTCCCGGGTCCGGGCGGTCCAGCCGTCGGCCGCGCTCAGGAGGACCTCCGGGCCGCCGGCGTTCACCATCGGCTCGATGGCGAGCACCATGCCCGGCGCGAGCCGGACGCCGTGCCCCGGCTTCCCGAAGTTCGGGACCTGGGGCTCCTCGTGGAGGCTCGAGCCGATGCCGTGCCCCACGAACTCCCGCACGACCGAATAGCCGTGCGCCTCCACGTGACTCTGGACCGCGTGGCCGATGTCGGAGACGCGGTTCCCGGGCCTGGCCTGCTCGACGCCGAGATGGAGCGCCTCCCGGGTGACGCGGAGCAGCCGCTGGGCCTCCGGGGAGATCGTCCCGACGGCGTAGGTCTCCGCCGCGTCGCCGAAATACCCCTTGTAGAGGACCCCGCAATCGATCGAAAGGATGTCCCCGTCCTTGAGCGCGACCCGCGAGGACGGAATCCCGTGCACCACCTCGTCGTTCACGGAAGCGCACACGGTCGCCGGGAAGTCCCGTCCGTCGCCGCGGTGGGGATACCCCTTGAACGCGGGCTCGGCGCCCGCCCGGCGGATCTCCCCTTCCGCGAAGGCGTCGATCTCGGCCGTGGTCATGCCCGGACGCACACGCTCCCGGAGCGCCTCCAGGACCGCGCGGACGATCCGGTTCGCGCGATCCATGAGATCGATCTCGGCAGGCGATTTCAGCGTCGTCCGGCTCACCGTTCCTCGATCCCCGCTTCCAGACGCGTCCGGACGGCCTCGGGCTCCCCCGTGCCGTCGATTTCCAGGAGGAGGCCCCGGTTCCCGTAGGCCTCCGCCACCGGGACCGTCTGCGCGGCGTAGACCCGCAGGCGCTCCCGGATCACCTCTTCCGTGTCGTCGGGCCGCTGCACGAGCGCGGACCCGCAAGCGTCGCAGACCCCGGCCGCTTTCGGCGGGCGGCTCTCGAGGTGAAAAACCGCCCCGCAGGAGGGGCAGGTCCTTCGTCCCGACAGCCGCCGAACGATCTCGGCTTCCGGAGCCACCAGCATCAACACCCGGTCGAGCCGGGCTCCCCGGCCGGCGAGCACCCCGTCGAGGATGCCCACCTGCTCGACCGTCCGCGGGAACCCGTCCAGGATGAACCCCGCAACGGCGTCCGGCTGCGCCAGCCGCTCCCCGAGCAGGTCGCCGATCA
>DASVAW010000177.1 GCA_036376135.1 Candidatus Polarisedimenticolaceae bacterium
GAGACGACTCGAATCGATCCTGGGCCGGGCGCACCTGATGGCGGTCTGGAAGAACTTCATCAAGGGGCGGTCGGAACGGAAGCCCGACCCGACGACCCCCGCGATGCACGTCGGGCTGGCGGGCGCCCGGTGGCGATGGGAACGGATCCTGTCGAGGCGGCTGTTCCCGGAAAGGGAGTCCGTGACGCACTCCGCGCTCCGGCTCTACCGGAAGCGCTGGACCGTGGACCTTCCCGAGCTCGACCGCAAGCACGCCGCCTGAGACCGAATCGGACCGAACGGCCGAGTACGACCCGGCCGCCGATCACCTCATCCGTCAACAAGCTCGAGGCCACCGTGGCGTCAGCTGGCGGCGAGCACGACCCGATCCGCGCCGCCCCCCGCCCCGACGGCGACGGTCGGCTCCAGCGTGCCGAACGCGTAGGCCCGGACCCGGCCTCCGGCCGGCTCCAGGTATCCGAGCAGGCGAAGGGTCCCGTTCGGGTTGCGAGCGAAGATCACCTGCGGTCCGTCGAGTGGCCCCGCCTCCGAGCGGACGCGTCGGCTGACCCACCGCCCGACGCCCGTGCCCGACGCGGTCATCCGATGGGTTCCGGAGACCGGGTTCAGGGGACGATCCGTGCAGATGGTCAGGCTTCCCGGATCGTGGACCGACCCGTCGGGCAGGACGTACGGCTGGGTGAGGTCCACCCGGAAGCAGCCGCCGTACTCCTCGGCCGCCGCTGCCCCGGAGACGCAAGCCAACGTGCCGATCAGAGCGAGTCGAAGCATCCGGTGGTTCATGGGGTCCTCTCCTTTCGCGCATCCGCGTTGGCGCTCTGCACGGCACGTGCCGATAAGCTCGGAAGGAATACGAGCGATCCGGGTCGGGAATGAACGGTTCTCGGGAACTTCGGTTCCCGGCGACGAGAACCGGGGTTCCCCGGGGCACCGACCGCCACGCCTCGCCGACCACTCGTCCCTGACCCGCAACCGTCCGGACGGGACGCCGCAACGAAGGAGGGGGCTCCTGCGTTCCTTTGGTACGCGCGGGCGGCCGAAGCCGGCCGCCCGGAGGAGGCGACGATGCGACGCACGATCCTGTCGGCGATGGCGGTCCTGATGCTGGCGGCCCCCGTTCGGGCCACGGGGGAGGAGCGTTGGCTCCACATCCACGTCGACGAAGGAGCCGACGGAGATCGGGTCCGGGTGAACGTGCCCCTCTCGATGCTCGAACAGATCCTGCCCGCGATCCACGTCGAGAACTTCCGGGGCGGGCGTATCAGGATCGACGGCGCCGACATGAACGACGTCGACCTTCAGGCGATCGGGCGGGCGCTGCGCGCCGCCCAGGACGGGGAGTTCGTGAAGGTGAACAGCCGCCACGACGGCGACGTCACCGTTTCCAAGCAGGGGGGAATGATTCTCGTCCGGGTCGATGAGAAGGGCGAAGGGGCGGAGCGCGTGCGCGTCCGGGTCCCCTTGGCCTTCATGGATGCGCTCCTCGCCCCCGGCGGGGGCGAGATCGACGTCGCCGCCGCGATGAAGGCCCTCTCGGACGCGGGCGAGGGCGAGCTCGTCACGGTCGAGAGCGCGAACGAGAAGGTCCGGATCTGGGTCGACCGCACCGCCGCCTCGGCGGAGTGAAGGAGACGCAATGAGCCGCACGGCAAAGATCGTCGGCGTGACCGCGCTCGTCCTGGCCGTGTTGTTCGCCGGCGGGGTGACCTGGGCCGCGGTCGCCACATGGCAGGCCGGGGCCATCCGGGTCCGCATCCAGGACCATCGCGCGGGGGGGACCGACGTCGCCCTCGTCCTCCCGGCGGTCGCGCTCGATGCCGCGCTCGCCGTGATTCCCGACCACGCCCGCGCGGAGATCGAGCTCGACGCCGAGGCCGGACCGATCCTCTCGGTGCTCGAGAATCTCTGCGACGATCTCGAAGGGCACGGCGACTTCGTGCTGATCGAAGCGGACCACCAGAACGAACGCGTCCGCGTGGAGACGAAGGACGGGTTCTTGCGGGTGAGCGTGGAGTCGGCCGAGGAGTCGGTGCGCGTCGACATCCCGCTCGCGTCGATCGCGAAGGTGGCTCGCTGGATCGGAGGATCCGCGCCCGAGGCGGGCCCGAGCGTCTGACCGGGCCTAGACTCGCGGCGTGCGAAAGGCCCTGGCGTGCGGTTGCGCCTTTCTCGCCGCCCGCGCGGCGGTCGCCGCCGACCTTCCGCTGGCCGAGCGGCTCAGGACATTCCAGCCCGTCGCGGACGTCGGGCACGTCGTCGCCCGCCCGTTCCGGCTCGACGACGACGGACGGCGGCGCGTCACCGCGGTCGCTGCCGCGACGTTCACCGCCTACGCCGCGCGGCACGCCGTTCGCGATGCGATCTGGGACGGCCCCGGAGGGCATCGCTCGGAGCTCGCCGAAAACGCCCGGGATCTGCTGGGAAAGGGCGCGACGGCACCGGTCCTCGCCCTCGGGTTCGCGGCGGCCTCGGCGTTCACCCGCGACGCGAGGGAGCGACGGACCGCGGCGATGCTCCTCGAATCCGCGGCGCTCTCCTACGCCGCCGCGGGTCTCGGGTCGTTCGTGCTCGCCGCGGAGCGCCCGAGCGACGGGGACGACGTCGATTTCCTCCGGTTCGGCGGGCACGGCATCTCGGCGGATGTCGCGCTCGCGGCGTCGATCGTCCCTCCGATCCGGAGGACCTACCTGATGCCCCGCCCGGGGGAATCCCGCAGGGCCGCGTTCGCGCGACGGCTCGCCGCGGGAGCCCTCTACGCGGGCGTGGCGCTCGTCGGCGTCCAGCGGATGGACAGCGACGCCCACTGGCTCCCCGACGTCGTGCTGGGCGCGGCGACCGGGTTGGTCGTTGGCGGCGGGGTCTGCGATGCCCGCGGGTTGCGTGGGGCCCGGTTCGGTCCCGTGGCCCCCGGCGGGCTCGGCTTCAGTTGGTCGTGGGGGGACCGGCGGCCGGCACGGGTTCGAGCCGCACCGGAATCCGGAACGACTGGCTCCCGGACGTCAGCGTGATCGTGCCGGTTCGGGGACGCGTTTCCGGATCCCCCTTCCACGCCACGTGCAGCCGGAAGGTCCGTTGCGCGCTGCGCTCGAGGAGGGCTTCGATTCCCGGCGGCTCGGCGATCGCACGCAGCGCATCGGCGTCCACGTCAGGCCGGACCGCGACCAGCAGCACGGCCTCCGATCCGCCTCGAAGGACCGCCTCGGCCGGGTTGACCGTCAGCGGAGGACGCACGAACGTCATCAGCGGGACGGAGACCTTCGGCTCGCGGGGAAGCCCCGTCTCGAACGTCAGCGTCCCCTGGTAGGACCCCGGCGCCGGCGCCGTCAGGGGCTTGACCTCGATCAGCCAATCCCCCGGCTGGGGCTGAGGGACCCCTTCGATCGCCGTCTCCCCGTCGGCCACCTTTCGGGAGGTGACGGTCAGCCAGTCGAGCGAAGCGACCGCGCCGCCGACGGCGAGCACCCCCGTCTCCGTCGGGTCCTTGCGGATCAGCAATCGTCCCGGACGCTCCGCGAGGGTCGCGAACGACAGCGCGGCGGTGGGGAGGACGATCACGCTCCCCTGGACCTGCGCCTGGATGTTCAGGACGACGGTCGCCTGCGTCGGATCGTTGGTCGTGACCGTGACGGGCTTCGAGAGGGCGCCGCGGTGGGTTCCCGACTTCATCGTCGCTCGGATCGTCCCCGCCTTCCCGGGCGGGATCACCTCGTCGAACGAGGCGACGGTGCAGCCTCACCCGGGTTTCACCGCCAGGATCCGCAGCTCCCCCGCCCCTTCGTTGCGGACGACGAACTGCGCCTGGACGTCCGCGCCCGGCGCAACCGGCCCGCCGTCGAACGTCGTGGTCTCGAAGACCGCCTTCGGGGCGGGCGCGTCCTGAGCGTGCGCGACGACCGCCGCGAGGAGGCCCGCGACCAGGACGAACACCAGGGTGCGGCGCATGCGCGCAAGCATACGTCGACCGGAGGCCGTCGGCTATCCTTGCGGGCATGCCGACGAGCACCGTCGAGGATTACCTCAAGGCCATCTGGCTGGAGGAGCAGCGGCGGCCGGGACAACGCGTCTCGACCGGCCTCGTCGCCGGAGCCCTCGGCGTCACCCCCGGGACGGCCACGGCGATGGTCAAGACCCTCTCCGATTCCGGGCTGCTCACCTACGAGCCCTACGCCGGAGTGCGGCTCACCCCCGCCGGGGTCCAACTGGCGATGCACGTGCTGCGTCGACATCGCCTCGTCGAGCTCTTCCTGGTCGAGGTCATGGGGATGAGCTGGAGCGAGGTGCACGGCGAGGCCGAGATCCTCGAGCACGCGGTTTCGGACCGCCTGATCGAGCGCATCGACGAGATGCTCGGTCGGCCCGTCTCCGACCCGCACGGCGACCCGATCCCGACCCCTCACGGGACCTTCCATCCCGAGGACGAACAGGTCGCGCTGACCGACACGCCGCTGGACGTGGACGTCTCGATCTCGCGCGTCGTCGATCAGCGCCCCGAGTTCCTGCGACTGCTCGAGTCGGCGGGGCTGCGACCGGGCCGTCGCGTCCGCGTCACCGCCCGCGACCCGCTCGCGGACACCGTCGAGATCCTCCCCGAGCGCGGCGCCGCGCTGCGCCTGGGCTTTCGCGCGGCTTCGCGCGTCCTCGTCCTGAAGGAGCGTGCATGAGCGCCTGGTGGTTCCCGCTGATCGGCCTGCTCGTGGGCGTTGCCGCGGCCTTCACCGGCCTGGGCGGCGGCTTTCTGGTGGTGCCGCTGCTGATCTACCTCGGCTTCGCCCCGCAGAAGGCCGTGGGCACCTCGTTCGTGGCGATCCTCGCCATCAGCCTGTCCGCGGTCTTCGCCCACCAGAAACTCGTCGACGTCGACTGGAAGGCCGGCCTGCTGATCGGCCTCGGCGGCATCGCGGGGGCGCAGCTGGGCGCGCGCCTGCTCCCCCACGTCGACCCGAAGACCTTCAACCGGATCTTCGCGCTCCTTCTGATCGTGCTCGCCGTGCGGATGCTGATGAAGAAGTGACGCGGAGCGTGGAGGTCACGGAGATCAGAATCCCGCCGCCGCACCCCCCGGCATCAGGCTCGTGACCACCATCGCCCCCGCGAGGACGATCAGCACCGCGGTGGTCGTCCACGTGATCGCGTTGTAGACGGGGCCGTTGCGGAACTCCCCCATCAACTCGCTGCGGTTCACCAGAAGCGCCATGAAGACGAGGATCACCGGGAGCAGCAGGCCGTTGAGGACCTGCGAGGCGAGGATGATCCGGAGCAGCGGCACGCCGGGGACGAGGATCATCCCCGCTCCGAGCGCGATGATCGCGGTGTACAGCCAGTAGAACTCCGGCGCTTCGCCGAACGAGCGGTTCACCCCCGCCTCGAGACCCAGCCCCTCGCACACGCTGTAGGCGGTCGCGAGGGGGAGGATCGAGGCGGCGAACAGCGACGCGTTGGCGAGGCCGAGCGCGAACAGCGTTTCCGCGAAACGTCCCGCGAGCGGCGCCAGCGCGCGCGCCGCGTCGGCGGCCGTGGCGATCTCGGTCTGCCCCGTCCGGTGCAGCGTCGCGGCACAGGCGACCACGATGAAGAACGCCACGACGACGGCAACGATCGATCCGATCACCACGTCCAGGCGCGCCTTCCCGTAGTCGGCGATCGAGGTCTCGCGCTCCACGACCGACGTCTGCTGGTAGAACTGCATCCAGGGCGCGATCGTCGTCCCGACGATCCCGACGATCATCGCGATCCCGTCGAAGTCCGCGGGAGCGCGGACCGCGACGAGCCCACGCGCCGCCTCCCCCCAGTCCGGCTTCGCGAGGAGCCCCGAGATCGGATAGGCGAGGTAGAACAGGCAGGCGACGAGGAACACGCGCTCGACGGACTTGTAGGTGCCGAAGACGACGAGCCACCAGACGACGGCCGCGCCCAGGGGAACCGACACGTAGCGGCTGATGCCGAAGACCTCGAGCGCGGAGGCGAGCCCCGCGAAATTGGCGGCGGCGTTCCCGAGGTTCGTGAAGAGGACCACCATCATCAGCAGGAACGTCACCCGCAATCCGAACTCCTCGCGGATCAGGTCGGCGAGTCCCTTGCCGGTGACCGTCCCCATGCGCGAGCACATCTCCTGCACGACGACGAGTGCGACCGTCACGGGAACGAGGATCCACAGGAGGCCGTAGCCGTATCGCGCACCGGCGACGGAGTACGTGTAGATCCCGCCCGCGTCGTTGTTGACGTTGCTCGTGATCATGCCGGGGCCGAGCACGGCCAGAAGGAGGCCGAGACGGGCCGCAAGGCCGGTCAGACGCGCCCGCATCGCCACCGTCACTCCTCCTGGACGAGACGGCTGAGCACGTCCTCGATGTTGATCATCCCGGCGAGGCGCCCCGCCTCGTCGACGACGGCGAGGGCGCGCAGGTGGTACTTCTCGAAGCGCTCGACGACCTCCGGGAACGGCTCGCCGGTCTCGACCGCCCGCGCCTCGCGACGCATGAACTCCACCACCTTCGCCCCGCCCGGCGCGCGCACGAGGCGAACCAGCGGAACGACGCCCACGAGCAGGTCCTCCCCCTGCACCACGGGGATCTCGTCCATCTCGCCCACGAGGTCCTCGTCGACCTTCTGGATCTCGGCGAGCGTCTCGCCGACCGTCCAGTGGGCCCGGGCGAGGAAGAACTCCGACGTCATGAGACCGCCCGCGGAGTCTTCGGGGAACCGCAGCAGTTCCCGGATCTCCTGCGCCTCCTCGCGCTCCATCGCCGCGAGCACCGCTTTCGACCGCTCCTCGGAGAGGTCGCCGAGGATGTCGGCCGCCTCGTCGGGGGCCATCTCCTCGAGGAGGTCCGCCGCCTGGTCCGGTCGGATCTCCTCGACGACCGAGGCCTGGACGCTCGGGTCGGCCTCGGAGAGCGCCTGGGCGGCGGTCTCGGGATCGAGCGCGGTGACGATCTCCCGCCGCTCGACGCGGCCGAGGTCCTCGAGGATGTCCGCGAGATCGGCGGGGTGCATCTTGACGAGCTGCTGGTGGACCTTGAGGCGGATGCGCGCGGTCCCCGGCTCGACCATCCCGACGTAGTCCCACGGGATCCCCTGCTGCGGGAACCCGGCGGTGAGGCGTTCGAGAGGACGGGCGGAGACGATTCCCGCAAGCAGGCGCCGCACCGCGCTCGCGAGGCCGGTCTCGACGCGCCGCAGGGCGAGCTCGGTTCCCTGGTACTCGAGCAGGATGTCGTTCACCCGGACGACCTTGCGCCCCTGGATGTCGATGATCTGCCGGTCGAGCACGTCGCGGTTGAGCGCGAGCGACTCGCTCCCTCCGGGCGTCGCCGCGGCCAGCGTCGCTCCCGACTGCAGCACCACGCGGCGTTGCGACGGGGAGACGGCGTCGATCGACGGCCACGGGAGGAACGCGCGGTCGCCGCGCGGCTCGCCGCGCCGGCGCACGAGAAGCGCATCGACGATTCCGCGCTGGGGATCGACGCGCACGTCGGCGACGCGGCCGACGCGGCCGCCCTCCCCGTCGACCACGGGGAGGCCGAGGATCTCGGAGAGTCGCAGCATCGTCGCGAAGGATCGCACGCGCGAGGGGACGGCGTCGAGGCGGACGCGCCAGAATGGGCGCGGAGGATCCCGTCATGGAGAGCCGTCCCTTCCTCGTCGCGGGCCGCCCGCGCGACGCCGTCGAGGCCTTCGAGGTTCGCTCCCCCTGGGACGAGGCGATCGTCGCGCGCGTTGCGCGACCGGGCCCCGGGGACGTGGAGGACGCCCTGCGCGAAGCCCACGGCGCCCGGGAGGCGATGCGCCGGCTCCCGGCGTGGAGACGGGCGGAGATCCTCGCGAACGTCGCACGGCGTCTTGAGGACGAGCCCGATCGATGGGCGGAGACGGTCGTGCGCGAGTCCGGCAAGCCCTGGACCGCGGCGCGCGGCGAGGTCGATCGCGCCGCGAGCACGCTGCGCGCGTCGGCGGCCGAGGCCACGCGCGACCCGGGGGAGATCGTTCCCCTCGACGCGGCCCCGGGAGGAGAGGGACGACTCGGGATCCTCCGGCGATTCCCGCTCGGAGTCGTGGCCTGCATCACGCCTTTCAACTTCCCGCTCAACCTCGTCGCCCACAAGATCGGCCCCGCGGTCGCCGCCGGGTGTCCCTTCGTGCTCAAGCCCGCGTCGAAGACACCGTCGAGCGCGCTCGACCTCGCGCAGGCGTTCGTCGACGCCGGTACGCCCCCGGGGGCGGTGTCGGTCCTTCCTCTCGCCGGGGAGGCGGCGACCGCGCTCGCGACGGACGCGCGGGTGCGGGTGTTGAGCTTCACGGGGTCTCCCGAAGTGGGGTGGGACCTCAAGCGACGCGCCGTCCGGCAGCGCGTCGTCCTCGAGCTCGGCGGAAACGCCGGGGTCATGGTCGACCGGGGCGCCGATCTCGAGCGGGCCGCCGCCCGCTGCGTCGCGGGCGCGTTCGGCCAGGCCGGGCAGAGCTGTGTCTCGGTGCAGCGGATCTACGTCCATCGGGACGCGTTCGAGCCGTTCCTCGAGCGGCTGCTCGCGCGCGTGCGCACCCTCGTCGTCGGCGACCCGATGCGGCCGGAGACGCAGGTCGGCCCGCTCGTGACGCTCTCGGACGCGCGGCGGGTTGCGGCGTGGATCGACGAGGCGCGGGCCTCGGGAGCGCGCGTGCTCGCGGGCGGGTCGCGGCGCGGCGCGATCGTCGAGCCGACGGTGATCACCGGCACGAGGCCGGAGCTCCGCATCTGCGCCCGGGAGGTCTTCGGACCCGTGGCGGTCGTCGAACCGGTCGGGAGCGCCGCCGAGGGGATCGCGGCGGTCGACGCCTCGGAGTTCGGCCTGCAGGCGGGGATCTTCACCCCCGACCTCGCGACGGCGCTCGAGGCGTACGAGTCGATCGAAGCCGGAGCGGTCCTCGTCAACGAGGTCCCGACGTGGCGATCCGACCCGATGCCCTACGGAGGGACGAAGGGTTCGGGGGTCGGCCGCGAAGGGCCACGGTGGGCGATCGAGGACTACACGGAACCGAGGCTGCTCGTCCTCAACCGATGACTCCGCCGTGGAGCCAGCCCAGGACCAGCTGGAGCAGCGGGTAATAGAGCGTTCTCACGGCGAGGACGGCGACGACGAGGCCCGCCAGGGGGGCGATCGTCGACCCGCGCAGCGCGCGGTACGGGTGGCGAAGCGCCGGGACGAGACCCGCCAGGACGGCTGCGCCGTCGAGCGGCGGGCACGGAAGCGCATTCAGGAGGGCGAGCAGCACGTTGAGGGAGAGGAACACCGAGGCGAGGTGGCCCACCCAATGCACCCACGCGGCCGCCTGCTCCCGGGCCTCGACCAGCCGGTCGAGCCCCTGCACCGGCGGGACCGTCCAGGCCCCGGAGGACAGGCCCGCGTAGAGCACCGCGAACGCGACGGCGGCGAGCAGGAGATTGGTCGCGGGCCCCGCGGCCGACATCAGCGCAGCCCGGCGCGGATGGCGGTCCTCCCAGCGGGGATCGTAAGGGGCGCTCGCCCAGCCGATCATCCCGCCCGCGAACACGAAGGAGAACAGCGGCAGGAGGACGGTTCCGACCGGCTCGCGCATCACGTGCGGAATCGGATTCAGCGTGACCTGCCCGGACCGGTAGGCCGTGTCGTCCCCCCCGCGCCAGGCGACGAACGCGTGTGCAGCTTCGTGGCACGTCAGGGAGAAGAGAAAGGCTCCGTACCAGAGCGCGAAAGAGGCGATGGCGCCGGCGTCGTCCACTCCGGAACGGTAACACGCGCTTCCGACGCCTTATATTCCCGGCGTGGACGCCCCCGATCCCCGCGAAGCCGGTCGCAGCGACGACCCGGAGACCCTCAGGCTGCGCCTTCCGGCGGCCCCCGGCCCCTATCTCGAGGGGGCCGCGCAGAATCCGGCCCTCGCGGAGGAGACGATGCTCCTCCTCCTCTCCAACCGCGCGGCCCCCCCCGCCCTGCTGGGACGGATCGCGCGCAACTGGAGGTGGGCTCGGGCGTACGCGGTGAAGCTCGCGCTCGTCCGCAATCCGAGGACCCCCTACGCGGTCGCCCGCGGGTTTCTCGGCCACCTCTTCTGGCGCGATCTGCTCGAGACCACCGGCGACCTCCACGCGTCGCCGGTCCTCCGGCGCGACGCCGAGAAGATCCTGCGAACCCGACTCCCCGAGCTGAGCGTCGGCGAAAAGGTGACCCTCGCGCGCCGGGCGAGCCGCGGTCTGGTCGAAGGGCTGCTGGAGGGGGGCGAAGGGACCGTGCTCCGGGCCCTCCTGGGGAACCCCCGCCTGACCGAACGGGAGGTGGTCCGGATCGCCGCCTCCCCTTCGAGCCCAGCCGACGCCCTCGCGGCCGTCGCCGGCCACCATGCCTGGGGGTTGCGGCGCGATGTCCGACTCGCGGTTCTGGGAAACCCCCGGACCCCGGTGGCGGCGGCATTGCGCCTCGTCGAGACGATTCCGGCCGAAGATCTCGGGCGGGTGGCGGCAGACGCCTCCATTCCGCGCATCGTTCGGATGGGGGCGTCGCGTCGCCTGGAGAGGCGCCCGGCGTCCCGGCCCGACGTCCCGAGTTGACACGGCCTTTTCCGGGTTCCTAGAATCGCCCGCTGCCGTGGAATCCCGCGGCGAGGCGTTTTCCAGGCCCCCCGGGGACACTTCCATGCCCTCCTTCGGAGAGACGCTGCGACGCGAGCGGGAGCTGCGTCAGATCTCGCTGAGGGAGATCTCCGAGGCGACGAAGATCAACCTGCGTTACCTGGACGCCCTCGAACGCGACGACTTCCGTCACCTCCCCGGGGGGGTGTTCAACAAGGGATTCGTCCGCGCCTACGCCCAGTACATCGGCATCGACGCCGACGGCATGGTGGACGCGTACCTCGACGAGGAGCGGCGCCAGACCCAGAGCGTGGAGCCCCCGCGCCCGGGCGAGCCCCTCCGACGGGGAGGGCCGGCCCTCGCGGCGGAACGCGAGGCGGAGCGCGCCGCGGCCGATCGTCGCGGGCGCCGGCGCGTGCTCCTCGGCGCGGCCATCCTCGCGCTGCTGCTCGTGGCGGTCGGCGCCGCGGCGGTCGCCCTGGGCTGGATCGACCTTCCGCTCCCGAAGGCCTGGCGATGAGCGCCGAGACCCCGACGCCCTCCCCCTTCGATCTCCTCGTCGAGCGGATCCTCAAGGGCGAGGCTCCGCAGCAGGCGCGTGCGGCCGCGGCGCGCGGGGCGCTTCCCCTCCCGAAGCCGACCCTGGTCCGCCTCTATCTCGCGTTGCGCGAGGATCCCGTCGAGGAGGTGCGCTCCGACGCGACGCGCAGCCTCGAGGCCCTGCACGGCGAGTCGCTGCGCGAGATCCTCGCCGATCCCGCGTGCACCGCGGAGGTTCTCGCCCACTTCGCCCCCGCCGCCGCGCGCGACGAGAAACTCGCGGAGGCGGTGGCGTTCCACGCGAACGTCCCGGACGCCGCCCTCGCCGCCCTCGCGACGTCCGGGAGCGCCGCGGTGTGCGAGCTCGTGCTCACGAACCAGCAGCGCCTGCTGTCCAGCCCCAAGCTCCTCGACCGCCTGTCGACCAACCCCGCGCTGCGGGCGGACCAGCGCGCCCGCATCGTCGAGATGTTCGACCGGTTCCTCGGGGAGCGCGCGGAGGCGGGCGAGCCCTCGCCCGAGGGCGAAGGCGACGCCCAGGAAGTGGCCCGGCTGCTCGAGCTCGACGTGGGCGAGCTGTACGCCTCGAGCGAGATCGTCGACGGCGAGGAATTCGCGGCCCACGAGGACCCCGTCATCCGGTCGACCTACAAGAAGATCCTCACGCTCAACACCGCCCAGAAGGCGATCCTCGCCATCAAGGGCGGTCGCGAGGAACGGCTGATCCTCGTGCGCGACACGAACAAGGTCGTGTCGCTGGCGGTCCTGAAGAACGGCCGGATCACCGAACAGGAGATCGAGACGATCGCCAACATGCGCAACGTCTCGGACGAGATCCTCCGGCAGGTCGGCATCAACCGCGAGTGGTCGAAGAACTACACCGTGGTCACCGCGCTCGTGCGCAACCCGCGGACGCCGCCGTCGGTGTCCACGAACTTCGTCGGGCGGCTGAACAACAAGGACCTCAAGACCCTCGCCGGCGACAAGGGGGTCCCCGAGATCATTCGCAAGATGGCCAAGCGGACGTTCGACCTGCGCACCCAGCAGTCGGCGCCCTCGTTCAAGAAGAA
>DASVAW010000178.1 GCA_036376135.1 Candidatus Polarisedimenticolaceae bacterium
TCGTCGCTGCCGTTCGTCGAGGCGCTCCTCGAAGCGGGACCGGTGGAGCGCGACGTCGAGCGGCTCTTCATCCACGTGGTCCGCCCCATCGAGCTGGCGCACGGCGAAAAGACGATCTCGGTCCACCCGGCGGCCGAGTACCGGGTCACCTACGCGATCGACTTCGACCATCCCAATCTCGGCTACCAGGAGCTGACGGTGAGCCTGTGGGGAGGCGACGCCTTCCGGACCAAGCTCGCGCCCGCGCGCACGTTCACCTTCGAGAGCGAGGTCGAGGCCTTGCGCAAGGCGGGACTCGCGCTCGGCGGTTCCCTCGAGAATGCGGTCGTCGTGGGCGAGCGCGGCATCCTCAACCCGGGACTGCGGTTCCCCGACGAGTTCGTCCGCCACAAGATGCTCGACCTGACGGGGGACCTGTCGCTTCTCGGCCGGCCGCTTTTGGGGCACGTCGTGGCGTACCGCGCGGGGCACGACCTGCACGCGCGCCTCGCGAGGAAGATCCACGGCACCCCCGACGCGTGGTTCCTGGCCCCGTTCGCCGCCGGCTCCGCGGAGGCCTCCGGGGCGTGAGCGCCCGCGCGCGTCGCATCCTGCGCTGGTCCGCCATCGCGGCGCTCGCCTTCGGGGGGCTCTGGACCGCTTACCGCTCCGCCGAGCGCCTCGCCGAAGAGGGCCCCCAGGTCGCCGCGAACCGGCTCGTGCTCACCGCGCTCACGCTCGTCATCGTCGTCCTCGCGATCGGATTCGTCGGGGTGCTGATCCGGAACGTCGCGCTGCTCATCCTCGAGCGGCGCCGCGGCGTCCTCGGCTCCCGCCTGCGCACCAAGCTCGTGTTCTTCTTCCTGGCCCTCGTCCTGCTCCCCGCGCTCCTTCTGTCGTACGGTGCCGCCGCGTTCCTGAAGACGACGGTGGACACCCTGCTCGCGAACCCGGTCGAGGAGGTGGTGCGCGAGTCGCGCGAGCTCGTCGACGAGGCCGGCCGGGAGGAGGAGTCGCGCGCGCTGCGCCTGGCGGCGCGGCTCGCGCAGGAGGCGGCGACGATCCCGCCCGGGGAGACCTCCCGGCGGCTGGAGGCGTGGCTGTCGCGCGAGGGCGGGGACGCCGCCGCCGTGGTGCGGCCCGCCGGGGAGCCGGAGGTCGCCGGGCGGGACCCCGAGGCCCGCCGCCTCGTGGGCCGCCTCGCCGAGCAGGCCGCGTCGAGCGGAGGCACCGTCTTCACCGTGGAACCGGTCGGCGACGCGTTCCTCGTCCACGCGGCCGTGCCGTGGCGCGGATACGACGCCGACGGACGCCCGAAGGTCTTCGGCGCCGCCGCGGTCGGGACGCTCGCGCGTCGCGAGATCGCGGCGCGCATGGAGCGGATCGCCGCCGCGGAGGTCGCGTACCGCCAGTTCCGCGACGACCGGCGCTCGCTGCTGCGTCTGTATTACTCCCTCGTGGCGGTCATCGGGCTGGCGACGATGTTCGTCGCGTCGTGGGTCGGACTGTCGATCGCCCGGCGGATCACGATCCCCGTGCAGCAGGTCGCCGCCGCCGCGCGCGAGATCGCCGGCGGAAACCTCGGCGTGCGCGTCGAGACCAAGGCCCAGGACGAGGTCGCGACGCTCGTCGAGGCCTTCAACGAGATGGCGGCGGACATCCAGGAGAGCAACCGGCAGCTCGAAGAGCGCCGCCGGTACGTCGAGACGCTCATCGCGGCGCTCTCGAGCGGGGTCGTCTCGGTCGACCACGAGGGACGGATCACGACGTCGAACCCCGCGTTCGCCGCGATCGCCGGGGCACCCGCTCCGCCCGGCGAGCCGTTGCGGGCGTGTCTGGCGGCTCCGGGGCTGGCGCCGCTGCTCGCCGTCATCGACGACGTGCTCGCCTCGGGAAGCCGCGCCGACCGGCGGGAGCTCGTGATCCACGTCCGCGGGATCCCGGTCGCCGTCTCGGCGCACGTGGCGCGCCTTCACGGGGCGCGGGGGGAGGACCTCGGGACGTTGCTGGTCGTCGAGGACCTGACCGAGCTGCTGCGCGCGCAGAAGGCGCTCGCCTGGCAGGAAGTCGCGCGCCGGGTCGCGCACGAGATCAAGAACCCGCTCACCCCGATCCAGCTGTCCGCGCAGCGGCTGCGGAAGAAATTCGCCGAGGGGGCGGAAGACCTTCCCGAGGTCGTCGCGGCGGCGACCGGGAGCATCGAGCACGAGGTCGCGGCGCTCAAGCGCCTCGTGGACGAGTTCTCCCGCTACGCGCGCCTGCCGGAGCCCGTACCCGAGCCCGTCGACGCGGGCGCGATCGTCGACTCCGTCGCGGCGCTGTATTCCGGTCATCGCGGAGTCGCGATCGAGCGCGAGGTCGATCCGGCGCTGGGCATCGTGCGCGTCGACCCGGAGCAGATCCGGGGAGTGCTCGTGAACCTCTTCGACAACGCCGTGGCGGCGCTGTCGGGGAAGGGAAGGATCCGCGTCGCGGCGAAACCGTGGAACGGTCCGGGTTCGCTGCGGCTCGAGGTCGAGGACGACGGCCCGGGGGTCCCGGCGGCGGTGCGCGGGCGCCTGTTCGAGCCCTACTTCTCCATGAAGCGACGCGGCACGGGCCTGGGCCTGGCGATCGTGCACCGGGTGGTCACCGAGCACGGCGGCACGATTCGCGTCGAGGACGGAACGTGGGGCGGCCTGCGGTTCGTGATCGAGATTCCGGCACCGCCGGGTCCGGCCCCGGCCGGAGCCGCGAGGGAGGCGTGACGATGGCGCGGGAGCGGATCCTTCTGGTGGACGACGAGCCCGGCGTCCGCAGCTCGTTGGGGGCGATCCTCGAGGACGAGGGTTACGACGTCGTCCTGGCCGGCACGGGAGAGGACGGGCTCGCGGAGGCCGCCTCGTCCCCCTTCGACGCGATCCTCCTCGACGTGTGGCTTCCCGGCATGGACGGTCTCGACACGCTCGCCAAGCTCCGCGAGGCGCGCGACGAGGCCGCGGTCGTCATGATCTCCGGTCACGGCACGATCGACACCGCGGTCCGCGCGACGAAGCTCGGCGCGTTCGACTTCGTGGAGAAGCCGCTCTCCCTGGAGAAGACGCTGCTCGTGCTGCGCAACGCGCTGCGTCAGCGGCGCCTCGAGCGACGCAACCGCGCGCTGCTGCAGCAGCTCGGGCGCGACACCGAGATCCTCGGCGCGAGCCGCGCGGCCGGAGCGCTTCGCTCGCTCGCCGAGGCGGCCGCGACCTCCGACAGCCCCGTGCTCTTGCGCGGCGAGCCCGGCACGGGACGGGAGACCATCGCCCGCCGCATCCACGCGACCGGAAGGCGCGGCGACGGGCCCTTCGTGGCCGTGCCGTGCGGGGCCCTCGACGCGCTCGGCGGGGAGGAGGCGCTGTTCGGCCCCGCGGCGTCGGGGGGCCGGCTCGCGCTCGCCTCGGGAGGGAGCGTCTTCCTCGAGGAGGTGCACCGCCTTCCGGAGGCGATCCAGCTGCGGCTGGCTTCGACGGTGACCGCGCTGGCCGAATCGGAGGCGGGGCTGCGCGCCCTCGCGAGCACCGGACCGGAGGCGGCGGGGATCGTTCCGGAGCTGGCCCGGCGCCTCGACGTCGTGCGCGTGGACGTTCCGCCGCTGCGCGAGCGCAGGGAGGACATCGAGGTCTTCGCCACACGTTTCATGCGCGACCTGGCCCGCGAGTACGGGCGCGACGAGCGCCGCCTGGCGCCCGACGCGCTCGCGACCCTGCGCGCGCACGCCTGGCCGGGAAACGTCCGCGAGCTGCGCAACGTCGTCGAGCGCCTCCTGCTGGCCGCGCCGGGCGCGACGGTGCACGCGGCCGATCTTCCCGCCGAGCTGGGCGGAGCGAGGACCGCGGCGGACGATCTCTATCGGGAGTTCCGGACGCTGGCGGAAGGGATCGAGTCGTTCGAGCGGTACTACGTCCGCCGCGCGTGGAGCGCGACGCGGGGCGACCTCGAGGCGGTCGCGCGTGCGCTGGGCGTTCCGGTGGAGGTCGCGGCGGCGAAGGCGAGGGCGTTCGGGCTGGCCTGAGGGTTCAGCGCGACCGAGCTTCGGACAACGCGCGCCGGAGACCGAGCGCGGCCGCCGCTCCCAGGGCGAGCAACCCCGCGGCTCCGAGGGAGGCGGCCCCGGCGACGACGGCGGGCAGACCCACGTGGGGCGCCTCGACGGTACCCGGCGAGAACGACCCCGCCGTCATCAGCAGCGCGGTCACGAGGGCCCCGAGGGCGGAGCCGCTCTCGGAGACCTGGGTGAGATGCGGGAGCCCCGTGCCCGTCCCGAACCACCACGCGCCCGCGGCCTGAGCGGCGGCCGCCGCACCGGTGACGGCGAGCAGGCCGAAACCCAGGACCCGGTTGCGGCGCCGCCGCAGCCACGCCAGCCTGCGCGCCTCGACGCCGATCGGCGGGGGCGGGGGCGTCGACGGGAGCGCCTCCATGACGCGATCGAGGAAGGCCGAATCGGTGGGGCCGTCTTCGAGTCCCTCGAACGCGGCGCGCAGGCGACGCTCCCGGTGGGCGACGATGCGGCACGACGTGCACGAGGCGACGTGACGGGCGACGCGAAGGGCCTCGGCGGGATCGGCCTCGCCGTCGGCGACGCGCAGCAGGGCGGGGCGGAGGCGCTGGCAGGCGCTCATCTCATGCCTCCGCGTCCAGCAGGTCCGAGAGTCGGGCGCGCAGGATCTCGCGCGCGCGGAAGATCCGGTTCTTGACGGTGCCGATCGGCAGGCGCGTCGCGCGGGCGATCTCGTCGTACCTCAGGTGCTGGCGGTGCCGGAGCAGGATCAACTGACGGTAGGCGGGCGGAAGCGCCTCGATGGCGTCCTCGAGCCGCGCCTCGAGCTCGCGCAGGCGAAGGACGTCGTCCGGGGAGGGTTCGTGGCCCGCGACCTCGGGGACGGTGGGCGTGTCATCGTCCGCGGGGTTGCCGAGAGAGCACGTCTTGGGCTGCTTGCGCCGGAGGTGGTCGATCGCCCAGTTGGAGGCGATGCGGTAGAGCCAGGTCGTGAACCGGTACGTCGGGTCGAACGATCCCAGCGACTGGTAGACCTTGATGAAGACGTCCTGGGCGAGATCGGCGGCGGCGTCCCGATTCCCGGTCATCCGGAACAGGAACCCGATGAGCGGGCGCTGGTGGCGCCGGACGAGCTCCCCGAACGCCTCGCGATCCCCGGCGGCGGCGAGCGCCACCAGAGCCTCGTCGGCGAGTCCCTCCTGGGGTTCGGAGCGCCGCAGCCCGGATCGCACGACGTCGTTCGCGGTCAACCACCACCTCCCGGTCTCCCCGTGGTACGCATGACCCCCACGAAGGTTGCATCAGGTTAGCGCGGGAAGGAGCCGATCGGGGACCGGTGACCGCGGAGTTTCGACCGTTCGCCCGTTCCGTGCGTGGTACGATTCGCCCCTCGCGCGTTTCGGCCGGCTTCCACGCCGGCCGGGAGGGTGGCGCTTGGAGGCTTCCCGCCTCGCGGACCGGGCCCGCCGGCGACTCGCGCGCACGCTCGAAGAGCCGGGCGTCGAACCGCTTCGCCGGATCGAGCGATTGCGCGCCTGGGGCGAAAACGAGGGAATCGCCCCGTTCGCCCAGGCCGCCCTGAACCTGTTCCATCTCGATCTCGAGGAGGAAGAGGCCCGGGGCCTCATCGAGCGCGTGCTCGCCCATCGCGCCTCGCTCGGCGTGGCGCTCGGACGGGATCCCGGGCTCGCCGTCGCCGCGGCCGACTACCTCGTGAACGTCGAGCGTCGACTCCATCAGCCCACGCTCGTCGAGATGGACGCGTGGGAACGGACCTCCCGATCGGCCAGGACGGACGCCCTCACCGGCCTCGTCAACCGGGCGGCGTTCCTGGAAGCCCTCGACCTCGAGATCCGCCGCGCCCGGCGCTACGGGCTCCCGCTCGCGGTGGTGCTCCTCGATCTCGACGGGTTCAAGGAGGTGAACGACCGGCACGGTCACCTCCTCGGCGACGTCGTGCTCGAGCGCGTCGGCACCGTCCTCCGGCGCACGGCCCGCGAGGCCGACACGGCCGGTCGGCTCGGGGGGGACGAGTTCGCGCTCCTGCTCCCCGAGGCGGTGCGGCTGGGAGCGTTCGCCGCCGCCGAGCGGGTCCGGCGCGCGGTCCGAAGGGCGTTCGAGTCGGAGACGATCGACGGCGCCGCGCTCGCGCTCACCCTGTCGGGCGGGATCGCGACCTGGCCGGAGGACGGGGCTTACGCCCAGGATCTCCTCCAGCGCGCCGATGCCGCGTTGTATCGCGCCAAGCGATTCGGGCGGGACCGGGTCGTCCTCCATCACCTCGAGCGTCGGGCCGAGGTGCGCTGGCCGGCGCGTCCGGGGACGTTCGTGGCCTGGAGTCGCGCCGGAGCCGCGGCGTGGAGCCGCGCCCGCGTCGTGGACCTGAGCGCCCGGGGGGCGCTCCTGGAGGACGAAGGGATCGCGACGCCGCCCTCGGCGATCGACCTCGCGTTCGAGAGCCGCGCGGGGGACGAGCGTCGCGTCCGCGGCCGGGTGGTGCGCGAGGACCGGGGGACCGGCCCGGAAGCGGCCCGCCGTGCGGGGGTCTCCTTCGACGCACCCCTCCCGGCGGACTTGCTCCGCGACCGCCGAGCCTCCAACGTATCCCGGGCGCGCGCGACGCCGGGGGCCAGCCGTTGATCCCGAGGGAACAGACCGACCGCCTCAAGGACGAGCTCGTCGAGCTGCTCCAGGAGGACGCCCACAACGCGCAGCGGTTGCTCGGGCGCCTCGACGCGTTGTCGCGCGAGAACGGGATCGGCGCGCACGCGCTCCTGATCACGATCCTGACCGGCCTCGCGGTCGAGGAATCCGAGGGGCGCGAGCACTGGGAGGCGATCGTCCGTCACCGCCATCAGATGGCCCTGGCGCTCGGGCGGGACGTGGGGCTTCGCGTCGCCGCCTTCGACTACTTCGTGAACTGCAACCGGCGCCTGGCGCATCCGTCCCTACTCGACCTGGCGATGGCCCCGCCGACGCGCGACGGCGGCGCGTCCGATCCGGAGACCGGCCTCGCCTCCGACCGGGCGTTCCGCTCGGCGCTCCAGGCCGAGTTGCGGCGCGCGAAGCGTTACGGGCACAAGACGGCGGTCGTCCTGTTCGACTTCGACGGGTTCGGGGACGTCTCCGAGCGCGTCGGATCGCCGGTCGCGGTGCGGCTGCTGCGCGAAGCCGGGATGCTCCTGCACAACAAGATCCGCGACGTGGACGTCGCGGGTCGGCCCGGCGGGGACGAGCTCGCGCTCCTGCTCCCCGCAACCGACCGCAACGGGGCCATCCTCGTCGCCGAGCGATTCCGGCGCGAGATCGAGGGGCACTTCCGGCGTCGCGAGGCGGCGGGAGCCCCCGTGGGCCTGACCGTCTCCGCCGGGATCGCTTGCCATCCGGAGGACGGGGGATCGGCCGAGGAGATCCTCGCGCACGCCGCGCAGGCGCTTTACGCGGCGAAGGCGTCGGGAAAAAACGCGGTGTCGGTCTGGCAGGCCGAGCGCAGGCGCTACCTGCGGTTCGACCTCGACCCGGAGCGCTGCGAGGTCGAGGTCCTGGCGCCGCGCGACTTCGTCGCCCGCCCGGCGCGCAACCTCAGCCGCAGCGGACTGCTGTTCACCTGTCCGGAGCCGCTCGAGGTCGGCGAGGAGATCGAGTTCCGGGTCGCCGCCCTGCACGGCGGGGCGCTCAGACTGCGCGGGCGCGTCGTCCGTCTCGAGGAGCTTCCCCCCGAGGGCCCCGACCGGTTCGAGGTCGGGGTCGTCTTCGAGCCCGAAGGGCAGCCGGGAGGCGCGGACCTCGTGGAGTTCCTCGAGCGATACCTGCAGCGCGGGGCGGGGCCGGCGGCATGAGGCGGCTGCTCGCGCTGGACACCTCCACCTGGTGGGCCGGCGTCGCGCTCGTCGAGGACGGGAGGGTGACCCTCGAGCGCCGACGGCACGTGACCGATTCCCACGCGGCGCGTCTGCTCCCGCTGATCGAGGCGGCGCTGGCGGATGCCGGGTGGGAGCGCGCGACGATCGACGCGTTCGCCGCGGTTCGCGGACCCGGATCGTTCACCGGGATCCGCGTCGGCCTCGGCCTGCTTCGCGGTCTCGCCCTCGCGTCGGGGCGTGCGTGCGTGGGCGTGGGAACGCTCGACGCGATGGCGCAGGACCGGGGGTCCGCCCCGGGGGCGAGGGTTCCGGTGCTCGACGCCTCCCGCGGGGAGGTCTTCGCCGCGGTGTTCGATCCGTCCGGCGTCCCGCCCGCGGCGACCCGCGAGGCGTGGCTGGGATCCCCGCGAAGCGTCGTCGAGGCGGCGCCGCGGGGTGCGGTCGCCTTCGGGCCGGGGGCGGAGAAATACGCCGCGCTCCTGGAGGCCGGGGGGCTCGCGGTGGAGCCGGGTCGGGCGGGGTGCGGCGTGGCGGGGGCGGCGGGTATCGTGGCATGGCGGCGCCTGGAAGCGGGCGCGCGGCACGGAGCGGATGTGGAGCCCCTGTACCTGAGGCCGGCGGATGCGGAACTGGCGCGCTGAGGTGGGCGCCGTCTCCGGGGTCGAAGACGACGCGATGCGCACGTCCGACCTCGACGCGGTGCTCGCGATCGAGCGCGCGGCGTTCCCGTCTCCGTGGGCGCGCGAGCACTTCCTCCACGAGATCCGGGGCAATCCGAACGCCTACAACCCGGTCGTGCGCGCGTCCGGCCGCGTCGTCGCCTACGCGTGCACCTGGATCGTCGAGGGCACCCTCGAGATCAACAACATCGCGGTCGAGCCCTCGCATCGCAGAAGAGGGCACGCGCGGGCGCTGCTCGCGCGGGCGATCGAGCGGGCGGCGCGGCTCGGGTGCGATCGCGCGATCCTGGAAGTCCGCCCGTCCAACGAAGGGGCGCGCCGGCTGTACGCCTCGTTCGGATTCCGGGAGGTCGGCCGGCGGCCGCGATACTACGAAGACAACGGCGAGGACGCGATCCTCATGGCCCGGGTCTTGCGGGAGCCGGATCCCGCGGAAAGGAACCCCAGACGATGACCTCTCCCGACGCCGTCCGCGAGAGACTCGCCCGCGAGGACGCCGATTACCGTCGGCTCGCCCGCAAACACGAAGCGTGCGAGGAGCGCCTCGCCGAGCTTCAGGGGCGCCGATTCCTGACCGACGCCGAGCGGACGGAGGAGACGACCCTCAAGAAGACGAAGCTGCTCTACAAGGACCAGATGGAGCGCGCGGTCGCCCGTCAGCTCGAGGTCGAGAAGGTCGGCAGGTGAGTCTCGACCGCGCCGCGTACCCCTTCGCCGTGCCCGCGATGCTGCTCGCGGTCGCGGCGGGCGCCTGGAACCTCTGGGCGTCGATCCCGTTCGTGGCCTTCCTGCTGTTCACGTTGTGGTTCTTCCGCGATCCGGAGCGCACGACCCCCGCGGCGCCCGGGATCCTCACGAGCCCGGCCGACGGGAGGATCCTCAAGGACGGGCCGTCCCGGATCTCCGTCTTCATGAGCCCCCTGAACGTGCACGTCTGTCGCGCGCCGGCCGCCGGGCGCATCGTCTCGGTGCGCCACGAACGGGGGCGGTTCCTCGCGGCGTTCAAGGACGAGGCGTCGGAACAGAACGAGCGGGCGACCCTGCGCCTGGCCACCGATCGCGGCGAGGTGGCGTTCACGCTCGTCGCGGGGCTGATCGCCCGCCGGATCGTCGTCCGGGTGGAGGAAGGGCAGGTCGTTTCGGCCGGTGAGCGGATCGGCCTGATCCGCTTCGGGTCGCGCGTCGACCTCGATCTGCCGCCGGGGGCCGCCCCCGCGGTGGCGATCGGAGACCGGGTGACGGCCGGGGAGTCCGTGCTGGCGCGCTTTGAAGCCTGAGTCGTTATAGTGCCCGGGTGGCTACCGCGAAACCCGTTCGCCGGGGGGTCTATCTGCTCCCGGCCCTGTTCACCGTCGGCAACCTCCTGTGCGGATTCCTGTGCGTGCTCGCCGCGAGCCGCGGCCGGTTCGAGTTCGCCGCGCAGCTGATCGTCCTGGCGGCGATCCTCGACGCCTTCGACGGCCGGATCGCCCGCATGACCGGCTCCACCTCCGAGATGGGGATGCAGCTGGACTCGCTGGCCGACGTGGTGTCGTTCGGCCTCGCGCCGTCCGCGCTCGCGTTCTTCTGGGCCCTCGAGCCGTTCCGCCGCACCGGCGCGCTCGTCGCCTTCCTGTTCGTCGTCTGCGCGGCGATGCGCCTGGCGCGGTTCAACGTCCAGAGCGCGAGCACCGACAAGCGCTGGTTCGTGGGGCTGCCGTCCCCCGCCGCCGCGGGGGTGGTCGCGACGATCGTCTACGCGGTGCAGGAGCCTCCGGCCGAGCGGTGGGCCGCGGTGCTGTTCGGGGCGGCCTTCTGCGCCGCCGCGCTGCTGATGGTCTCGCGCCTGCGCTACCGGGCGTTCAAGGAGCTCAACCTTCGCGACCGGCGCTCCTCGGCGTGGGTCCTCGTCCTGGCCGCGCTGCTGGCGGCGATCCTGATCGAGCCGCGATGGTCGTTCCTCGCGGTTGCCGGGACGTACGCGCTGACGGCGCCGGCGGCGTATCTGGTCGGCTGGCTGGTGCGCGGCCGGCGGCCGGCCACCGGGCCCGTCGCGGCCCAGGAGGCGACGGATGGTCCGCACGCGCACTGAGCCCATCCCGGTCTACGCGCTCGTCGGCGCAGGGAGCACGGAGGGAGCGCGCATCCGCGCGGCGCTCGCCGACCGTGGAATTCCGGGAAGCCACGTCCGTCTGTACGGCGCTTCGCGCGGCGAGGCGCTGCTCGGCGAATACGACGGCGAGGCCCGCCTGCTGCAGGACCCCGAGCCCGACGAGGTGGCCGGAGCGGACGTGGTCTTCCTGTGCGACCCCGGGGAGAGCACGCGGCGTGTGGCCGAGCACCCGACCTGCCGACAACGCGCGGTGGATCTCGTGGGACTGTTGCCCCCGGAGTTCCTCGCCCACGACCCGTTGCGTCCTCCCGGTCCGGGCCCGCGCCGGGTGCCGCACCCGATCTCCATCGTGCTCGCCGAGATGCTCGCCCGCTGGACGCCTCTCGGGCTCGCGCGCGCGAGCGTCCTCGTGATGCGGCCTGCGATCGATTTCGGCGGCGAGGGGCTCGAGGAGCTGCGGGAGCAGATCCTGCGCCTGCTCCGCTTCGACCGCCCGCCCGTCGAGGTCTTCGGGCGTCAGCTCGCCTTCAACGTCGTCTCCCAGGCGGATCTCCCGGGAGGAGGCGCCCTCGAAGGGCGGATCTCGCTCGAGGTCGAGACGTTGCTCGCGCCGGCGACGGTGCGGGTGGAGGTCTCACTCGCGGCCGTTCCGATCTTCCACGGCCACGCGATCGGGGGCCGGCTCGAGGGGATCGCGGGAGGGGCCTCCGCCGCGATCGAGGCGCTGCGCGGCGCGGCGTCGATTCGCGGGCCGGGCGAGGACGCGCCGGCGACGCCCTTCGACCTCCCGGAGGCGCGCGTGACGAGCGTCGCGCGTCTCGAGAACGACGGCGTCCGCGGGATCCGCC
>DASVAW010000179.1 GCA_036376135.1 Candidatus Polarisedimenticolaceae bacterium
CGACCCAGACCGGGCCGGTCCAGGGGTATTGCCCGAACCCGCCGCCCCCGTCGTCGGAAGGAACGCCGATCTGCACCGTGAATCCGGGCGAGACGACGATCGCCCCGGGTGCGACCTCCACGATCTGCCGCCCCGGCGGGATCGTGTACAAGGAGGTCTCCTCGGTCGTCAGCGTGTGCGGCGACAACATCCCGGGCCCCGACGGCACCTGCTCCGGCGGGATCTCGAACGTCTCCTCCGGGACGTTCAACCGCCTCGTCCCCGCGACGGAGGTCGAGATCGGCGACGCCTATCTCACGCCGTACGCGGTGATCGTCACCGACGACACCAGCAAGGACGGCCTGATCCAGCCGGGCGAGACCGCGAGCTTCGTGATCCAGGTCCTCAACGCGGGACCGAGGTCGATCGCCGACGCGCAGGCGACGCTGATCGCCCCGCCGTTCGACCTCACCGACGACGGCGTCGCCAACCCGTTCGGCGCGTCGATCCCGGTGGCCACGGCGTCCTACGGGACGATCCAGGGCACGCAGCCCTCCGTCGACTGCGCGCCGCTGCAGCTCCACCCGGCCGGGAACGCCGCGCCGTTCCAGATCACGCTCCCGATCGATCACCCGGCCGACACCGCGCGACCGTTCCAGCTGCAGTTCACCGGAACGGTCGACGGGGCGCCCTTCTCGGCGACGGTGCCGATCGCGCTCGGGGTCGCGGATCGCTGCGATTACGCCGCGGCCACGCGCGACTACGACGGCCTCGACGGGCTGGCGAGCCCGATGGCGAAGCTCGTTCCCGCCGGCGACCCGGTGCCGTTCCCGTCGAAGCACTTCAACGCCGGCAACACCCGTCCGATGAAGATGCGGGCGTTGTGCGGCGGCGTGGAGCTCCGCGGCTCCGACGTGGACGCGCCGGAGATCGTCGGGCTTTCCGAGGCGACTCGGGGGCCGATCGACATCACCGCGATCAACCTCAACGACGATTCGAGCGCGTACGACCCGTTCTTCCGCTGGAACGACTCCACCAAGCAGTGGATCTTCAATCTGCGGACCGACGAGATCGGCACGGGCATGTTCACGGTGACGATCCGGATTGCGGGTCGAAAGGACTACGTCACCGGCTTCGAGCTCCGTTAGGCTTCGTCTCCGAGTCCCGAGGAGGGGTCCCTGCTGATGCGCAACGGGTGTGCCTTCGCGACGATCGTCTTCCTTGCAACCGGCGTCGTCGGCGCCGCCGACGCCCCGCGCCTCGCCAAGGTGGCGGCCGTCCAGAACGTGGTCGAGTCCCGGCGTGCGGGCGGAGCCGACTGGGACAAGGCCGCCCTCGACCAGGCGCTGTTCGCGAACGATCGTCTCCGGACCGGCGCGGGCAGCCGGGCGGCGGTGCTCTACGCGGACGACACGCTCCACCGGCTCTCCGAGAAGAGCGAGGTCGAGGTGGTTCCACCCTCGGGGAGCAGCCCCGGCCTGCTCAAGGTCCTCACGGGCAAGCACTACTTCGCCAGCCGCAAGCCGACCGACTTCCGGCGCGTGGAGACCGCCACCGTCACCGCGGCGATCAAGGGGACCGAGTTCGCGGTCGACGTCGCCGACGACGGCACGACGACCGTCACGATGATCGAAGGGGTCGTGGTCGCCTCCAACGCCCTCGGCAGCGTCGAGGTGGGCGCCGGCGAGCGCGCGACCGCCGAGCCGGGAAAGGCGCCCGTGAAGAGCGTCGTGGTCCGCCCGCGGGATGCGGTCGCGTGGGCGCTTTATTACCCGCAGCTTCCCGGGATCTCCGATCCGGCGACGGCCCGCGCGGCGGAGCAGCTCTCCGCGGGGCTCGTCGACGAGGCGGCGAAGTCGATCGACGCGCTGCGCACCAGCCGACCGCAGGACGCCACCGTCCTCTCGCTGGCTTCGGTCATGGCGCTCGTCGGCGACCGCAAGGACGAGGCGCGGAAGCTCGCCGACGAGGCGGTGAGGGCCGACCCGAGCTCCGTCGCCGCCGCCTTCGCGGCGTCCTTCGTGGCGCAGGCCGGGTTCGATCTCGACCGTGCGGCGCAGGAGGCCGAGCGCGCCGCGGCCCTCGGACCCGACGACCCGGCCGCCCTCGCGCGCGTGGCGGAGCTGCGGATGGGCCAGGGCGATCTTCCGGGCGCGCGCCGCGCGGCCGAGGCGGCCCTCGAGCGGGCGCCCGACGACGCCCGCGCCCTGACGGTGCTCGGATTCGTCGAGCTGGCCTCGCTCCGGTCGGCCCGGGCCTCGAAGCTCTTCGAGCGCGCCGTGCGGGCGGACTCCGGTTACGCCACCGCGCAGCTCGGCCTCGGGATCGCGACGCTTCGGACCGGCGACCCGGTCGCGGGGCGCGAGCGCATCCAGGCGGCGGTCGCGCTCGACCCGTCGAACTCGCTGCTCCGCTCGTACCTCGGGAAGGCGTGGTACGAGGAGAAGCGCGCGATGGAGGCGGGCAAGGAGCTCGACGAGGCCAAAAAGCTCGACCCGAACGACCCGACGCCCTGGCTCTATTCGGCGATCCTCAACCAGAACGAGAACAAGCCGGTCGAGGCCCTCGACGACCTCCAGAAGTCGATCGAGCTCAACGACAACCGGGCCGTCTACCGCTCGCGCCTGCTCCTCGACGAGGACAAGGCGGTGCGCGGCGCGGACCTCGCGCGGATCTTCAACGACCTCGGGTTCGAGGAGGCGGGGCTCGTCGCCGCGCGCCGGAGCGTCGACCGGGATCCCGCGAACCACTCGGGGCACCTCTTCCTCGCCGGCAACTACCGGAACGTGCCGCGGTTCGCGTCGGCGTTCCTGAGCGAGGTCCTCCAGGCGCGCATCTTCCAGCCGCTGAGCGTCAACGCCGCGCGACCGGACGTCGTGAACGCCTCGGCCTCGTTCAACGAGTACACCTCGCTGTTCGACCGGCCGCGCGAGAGGGTCTTCGGCGTCCTGGCCTACGGGACGACCGACACCGACCTCTCCGCGTACGACACCGGCGACGTCTGCGACGGGGTCCCCTGCTACAAGCTCTCGGAGAACGAGGACAGCAACATCGAGCGGGCGAGCGCGACGTTCACCTCGAACGGCGACCGCTACGCCGCGGCCCTGTCGTACTCCACGAACCAGGACGACGGGTTCCGCCTGAACGGCGACGAGAAGACCAACGTGGCCCGCGGCTTCCTGCAGGTCGGGGTCACCGAGCGCGACAGCGTCCAGCTCAACGTCATCGCCGGCGACCGCAACACCGGCGACCTGCCCTTCCGCCAGATCCTCCCCGCGATCACCAACGAGCGTTTCGCCACGGACGAGACCAACATCGGGTTGGGCTGGCACCGCAAGCTCGCCCCCGGCTCCGACCTCGCCGTCTCCGCCATCTACAACAAGACGGAGCAGACCGGTCTCGACTTCTTCCGCACGCCGCGCGCCCGCGCCACCCTCGAGGGGCCGCAGGTCGAGGGGCAGTGGGTGAAGCGGGCCGGACGGGCGACCTGGATCGTGGGCGGCGGCGGCTTCGACGGGACGGTCGAGCTGCGCGACTTCGAGGGGAACGTCCTCGAGGCGGACGATCAGTTCGCCAACGCCTACGGCTACGCGAAGTTCGGCGGCCTCGGCCCGTTCGAGGTCACCGCGGGGGCGTCCGTCGAGAAGGCCGACGTGCCGGTGGGCCTGATCCCGCCGCGCGACTCGATCATCTTCCCGAACAGCCTCGCGTACGACAAGACGACGGCCAGCCCGAAGGTCGGCGCGACGGCGACCTTCGGCTCCGGCACGACGCTGCGCGCGGCGGCGTACCGCCGGCTCGCGCCGTTCCTGGGGCGCCTGCAGACCCTCGAGCCGACGCAGGTCGCCGGGTTCAACCAGTTCTACGAGGACCCGGGCGGCACGCGCTCGTGGAACTACGGCGTCGGCGTCGACCAGTCGCTGTGGCGCCGGACCTTCGTGGGCGCGTCGTGGCTTCGCCGCGATCTCGACGTTCCCGAGGGGTTCTGCGCGACCCCCGACGAGTTCAGCGGTTGCGGCTTCCAGCAGGCGACGCAGATCGAGAACCGCGAGGACACCGAGGAGTACACGAACGCCTACGTGAGCGCGGCCCCCTTCCGCTGGATGGCCGCGAACCTCGCGTGGGACCTCGAGGACCGCGAGCTCGAGTCGACGAACGCGACGCCCACCGGGGGATTCCAGGACCGCATCCGCACCCAGCGCCTGACCCCCGAGCTGCGCTTCTTCTGCCCGGTCGGGGTCTTCGTCCGCATGGCCGGGACCCGGTACAACCAGGAGGTCGACCAGTTCGATTCGTACGCCGAAACCGAACGGACCCGGGTGGAGTCGGATTTCTGGGTCGTGGACGCGGCCGTCGGCTATCGCTTCCCGAAGCGCTGGGGGTCGTTCGTCCTCGACGGGCGCAACCTGCTCAACAAGAAGTTCGTCTTCTATGAGCGCTCGATCCAGGAGACGGTCGTTCCGGCGCGGGCCGTCGTGGCGAGGCTCGAGATCACGTATTGATCAAGGGGCTGCGCCGGGCGCGCGCCGCCGTCCTGCTGGCGCTCGTCCCCGGCATCGTCGGCATCCTGCTGCTGCGGTGGCCCGCGGCGGAGGGGCTCGAACGCGCCGGTCTCGACCTCCTCATGAAGTGGCGCGGCGGGTTGCCGCAGCCCGAGCGCGTCTGCGTCGTCGCGATCGACACCGCCTCGCACAAGGAGCTCGAGGTCCGTACCCCGACCTGGCCGAGGGACCTCCACGCGAAGCTGATCCGGACCCTCGCGGAGGAAGGCGCGAAGGCGATCGCCTTCGACGTCCTCTTCGAGGAGCCGGGCGATCCGGACCGGGACGAGGCGCTGATCTCGGCCCTCGAGGACACGGGGATCGTCGCCATCGGGGCGACGGTCGAGCTCACCGAGGACGGCCAGTTCCGCCAGGCGATCAACCGCGAGCCGTGGGGGCCCTTCGCCGACGCGGCGAAGGCGGTCGCCGACGTGAACCTCCCCTCCGACCACGACGGCGTCATTCGCAGCGCCTGGCTCGCCCCCGACGGCCGTCCCGGCCTCGCCCTCGCGGCGTACGAGATCGCGACGGGGGACACGTCGCACCGCGAGACGGCGACGCGGTTCATCGACTACTACGGTCCGTCTCGCGTGGGGATCCGGACCGTCTCGATCTACCAGGCCCTCGACCCGAAGACCTACCTCCCCACCGGGTTCTTCAAGGACAAACTCGTCTTCGTCGGGTTGTCGGAGCCCGCCGCCGCCGGGCAGGCGCCCAAGGACGCGTTCCGCACGCCCTTCTCGGGCGCGCGGGGCGAGACGACCTACGGCGTCGAGATCCACGCGACGATCGCGGCGAACCTGCTCGAGAAGCGCAGCTACGACCTCCTTCCGTCCTGGGTCGAGACGACGCTGCTCCTGGTCCTGCCCGTGATCGCGCTTCTCGCCTTCGCCTGGCTCGACCCGCGCTGGGGAGTCGGGGTGCTGCTCGCCCTCGCCACGCTTCCCTGGCTGACGGCGCATTGGGCCTTCACGCAGCGCGGGTTGTGGCTCCCGACGATCATCCCGTCGGCGATCCAGCTCCCGCTCGCGTACGTGGTCAGCCTCATCTGGTACTACCTGACGACGGTCCGCGAGCGCGAGCGGGTGAAGCGCGCGTTCGCGCTCTACCTCTCGCCGGAGGCCGCGCGCCAGATCGCCGAGAACCCCGCGGCGCTGAACCTCGGCGGCGAGGAGATCGTCGCCACCGCGATGTTCACCGACATCGCGGGGTTCACGACCGTCGCCGAGTCGATGTCCGCGCACGACGTCGCCGCGATGCTGAACCGTTACTTCTCGGAAGCGACCGGCCACGTCTTCGAGACGGGGGGCACGCTCGTGAAGTACATCGGCGACGCGGTCTTCGCGATCTGGGGGGCGCCGGTGCGCCAGGCCGACCATGCGGCACGCGCCTGCCGCGCCGCGCTCGCCCTCTCGAAGATGAACGCCGAGAGCCTCAAGACGCGGATCGGCGTGCACACCGGCCCGATGCTCGTCGGAAACCTCGGCTCGGCCCAACGCTTCGACTACACCGCGATCGGCGACGCGGTGAACCTCGCGGCGCGCATCGAGGGGCTGAACAAGCTCTTCGGAACGCGCGCGATCGTCTCGGGGGACGCACTGAAGGCGGCGGGGGAGGGATTCCGCGCGCGGCGCCTGGGCCGCGTCCGCGTCGTCGGCCGCAGCGAGGCGGTCTCCCTCTTCGAGCTGCAGGGGGACGACGCCGACGCGGCGCGCCTCGAGACGTTCGCGCGGGCGCTCGAGGCGTTCGACCGGGGGGAGCTCGACCGCGCGGCGGAAGGGTTCGCCGCGATGGGGGAGGACGGACCGTCGGCGTTCTACCTGAAGCAGTGCGATCGGCTGCGCGCGTCGGGGCTCCCCGAAGGCTGGAACGGCGTGATCACCGCGGAGTCGAAGTAGGGGGCGCTACCTCGGGCAATCCCCCGCCGAGGGGTCGGTGCGATCGCGGTTCCGGCTCGATCCCCCGTAGCGACCGGCGCCGGGCGCCCCCGTGAAACGGCTCAGGTAGAAGTAGCCGGTTCCCGGGGCCGGGGTCCCGGTGTCCTCGCGCCCCGCGGTATCGGGGTCCGGGGAGTCATTCTCGAGGCAGACGACGGAGCCGGTCGTCACGCCCGCGTCGGACTCGGTGAGCGACGCGAGATCGCCGCGGATGAAGTCGTACGACGCCGCGACGGGGTTCGCCGCGTCGAGGCGCACCCGCGTGGCGGCCTTTCCTTCCACCCGGAGGGAGATCGTGCTCCTCGCCGCGCGAACCGCGCGGTCCATGTTGACGCGCCCCCAGCCGTGGTAGATGTCGAAGCCCGCGACGTCCTCGGCGGGGCGGCCCTGGAGGTCCTCCGCGCTCGCCCGGAGGAGGTGACGGGCCTCCTCGCGACCAAGCGCGGGATTCATGCTCCGCACGACCCCCACGAGCCCGGCGACCAGCGGCGCCGCCTGGCTCGTGCCGCACCAGGAGCTGTAGCCGCCTCCGCGCGCCGCGCCGAGGATGAGCTCCCCCGGCGCGACGACGTCGATCTCCGCGCCGTAGTTGCTGCCCGACGTCGCGTTGTAGCAGAAAGGGACCGCGCGTCGATCCTGGCCGTCGGTCCCGCCGACGGCGATCGTCTCCGCGTAGCGCCCCGGGTACCGGATGCAGTTGCAGTTGTCGTTGTGGGTGATCGAGACGTGGACGACGCCCGCCTTCCACGCGTACTGGACGCCGTTCAGGAGCGTGCTCGACGCCGAGAACCCGCCCGCGCTCAGGTTCAGGACCCGCGCGCCGTGGTCGGTCGCCCAGATCATGGCGTCGGCCCACCAGGAGTACAGGCCGCTGTTGGTCGCGTCGAGGACCTTGAGCGGGAGGATCCGGCAGTTCCAGCACGCTCCGGCGACTCCCGCGCCGTTGTTGGTGACCGCCGAGGCGATCGAGCCGACGTTGGTCCCGTGACCGTGATCGTCCTCGGGGTCGGCGTCGTTGTTGGCGAAGTCCCAGCCGGCGAGGAGCTTCGCGGCGAGGTCGGGGTGATCGGAGTCGGCCCCGGTGTCGAGGACGGCGACGATCTGGGGCCCGCCGACCGCCACGTCCCACGCCTCTGGGCCGTCGACGTCGTTGTCCGACACCTGCTGGTAGGCCCACTGGCTCGAGAAGCTCGGATCGTTCGGCAGGGTCCCGCCCTCGCCGACCCAGTCCGGTTCCGCGAACGAGACGCCCGGGATCGCCGCGAAGCGGGCGACCGCCGCGGCGACATCCGTCCCGCGCGGCACGTGGAAGCGGTACACCCGGTCGAGCCCCGCGGCGGCGTGCCGGTCGCGCAGGCTCGCGTCCGCGAGCGAGACGCGGAAGGCGAAGTCGATCCACCGGACGGGGGTCTCCCGGATCGCCGCGTCGAGGGCGGGCACGCCGGTGCGCAGCGGGAAGGCGCCGTCCGGGCTCTCTCCCGTGAGGGCCCGGTCGAGCTGGATCAGGAACCACCCGTCGGCGTGTCGAGGGGGACCGGCGGCGGGGACCTCCGACGCGAACGCGAGGAGCAGCGGCGCGAGCACGGCAGGTCGGGGCATGCGGCACCTCCGAACTTGCCTTCAGGGTATCGCGTCCGCGGATCGTTCGGGTAGCTTCAGCGCTCCTTTCGGGGCTCGCGCAGCCGCTCCAGCCGCGCCCGGGCCTGGGCGGTCGCGTCGCGCGCCATCCGGTCCTTCTCCAGGATCGCGAGCCCCTCGACCAGCAGCGGCTCCGCGTCGCCGCGCCGTCCGAGGTCGAGCAGGCACCCGCCGCGCTCGCTCTGGATCCTGCCGAGCTCCCAGTTGTCCCCCGGAACGACGCGCGCGAGACGCTCGTGCGCCTGCGCGAAGACGCGTTCGGCCTCCTCGAGCCGGCCGGTCCGCTGCAGCTCGAGGGCGAGCAGGCGCTCGGTCTTGGCGACCATCCGCTCGTCGGGGGAGGGCGCCCGGAGCTGCCGGTCGCGGTGGCCGCGCAGGAACGCCTCGGCCTCCCCGTCGCGTCCCTGCCCGCGGAGCAGGCGCAGGACCGCCTCCGTCGTCGACCACGAGCGAAGGCCGTCCGAGAGGCGGAGCGCCTCCTCCATCGTGGTGATCGCGAGGTCGGGTCGGCCCGTCGCCTCCTGGGCGTCGGCGAGGGTCCGCAGCATGCCGAAGCGCGCGCGCCCGCTGGCGGCCACCGCGCGCTCCGCGAGCGGGAGCGCGCGGGACGGATCGCGCCGGTCCTTCGGCAGCAGGCCCATCAGGTGGTCCGCGAACTGGTCGATCCGCTCGGGGTCGGCGTCGGGGGCCGCGGTGGCGGCCTCGTACGCACGGGTCATCCGATCGACGACGGCGATCGTCTCCTCGCGGCGGCCGAGGGCGTCGAGGGCGAGGTAGAGCGACTTCATCGCGCGCAGGGTGTCGGGGTGCGCCTCGCCGAGCGTCGCGGCGCGCCGCTCGACGACCTCCCGGAAGATCGGCACCGCCTCCTCCCGGCGGTCGGCGTTCGCGGTGAGGACGCCCAGCTGGTAGCGGCCGAGGACCGTGCGCGGGTGGTCGGCGCCGAGCGCCCGCTCGCGGATCGCGAGGGACTCGGTCACGGCGGCCAGGGCGACGTCGTAGCGTCCGAGCCGCTCCTGGGCGAGCGCGTGCCAGGTCAACGCGTCGGCGGTGGCCGGGTGGTCGTCGCCGTAGATCCGCCGGCTCGAGTCGAGCGCCAGCGCCGTGGCGGCGGCCGCCTCCGCGTAGCGGTAGAGCGAGGTGAGCGCGTTCGCCTGCAGGAGGAGCGCGCGGATCCGCTCCGGGTGGTCGGGACCCAGGTTCCGGTCGACCGTGTCGAGGACGGAGCGGGCGATCGACGCGGCCTCGACCCCGCGCGACTGCAGGGTGAGGGTCTCGGCGAGAAGGCTCTCGATCGTCACGAGGACGCGCCAGGTCTCCGGGCGGTCGCGCGGGACCGCGGACGCCGCGTCCCGGAGCACCGCCTCGGCCCGGGCGAGCTCGCCGGCGACCCGGAGCGCGCGGCCGAGCTCCGCGGCAGTCTCGAGGGTCTCGGGGTGGGAGGGCCCGAGCGCCTCCCGCTCGCGCCCGAGGAGCGCCTCGAGAGCGGCCCTCGCCTCGTCGAGGCGCCCCTCGTCGATCGCGACCCCCGCGACCATCCGCTCGGCCCGGTCGCGCAGCGCCGGGGGCGCCGCGGACCCGGCGAGCAGCACGCGGGCGGCGTCGGCCTGCTCGCGGGCGTCGCGGGAGCGTCCGAGCGACGCGTACGTCTCGGCGAGGGTGAGGCGCACCTCCGCCTCGACCTCCGGTTGCCCTTCGAAGGCGTGATCGACGCTGCGCGCGGCGGCGGCGAGGACCTCGGCGACGGTGGGCTCGTGGCCGAGCGCGACCTCGGGCATCGGGGCGCGCAACAGCTCGTGGAGGACGAAGTCGTTCACCGCCACCGCCCGACGCTCCGCCAGGGTCGCGCGGTCGCGCTCGCGCGCGACGGCGAGGAACCCTCCCGCGAGCGAGAGGCCGACCGCGACCGCCGCCGCGACGGCGAAACGGTGCCGCCGGACGTACTTGCGCGCGCGGTAGGGGAGCGAGCTCCCGAACGCCGCGACCGGGCGATCCTCGAGGAGGGCCTCGACGTCGCGCCGCAGCGCCTCCGCCGTTGGGTAGCGTTCGGCGGGCTCGGGGCGCACCGCCCGGTCGACGATCGCGCGGAGCTCGTTGCCGGGCAGGGGCGCGGGGACCAGCTCCCGCAGGATGAGGCCGAGCTGGTAGACGTCGGTGGCCGCCGTGATGGTGCCCCCCGTCGCCTGCTCGGGGGCGGCCCACGCCGGGGTGAAGAAGCGCACGCCGTCGGCGCGGTTGGCGCGCTCCTCCTCGAGCCGCTGCGCGATCCCGAAGTCGAGGAGCTTGACCTCCCCGGCGGGAGTCACGAGGATGTTCCGCGGCTTGATGTCGCAGTGCACGACGAATCGGCCGTGGGCGTACTCGACGGCGCGGCAGACCTCGAGGAACAGGCGCAGCCGCTCGCGGGGTGCGAGCCGTCGCTCGTCGCAGTAAGCGTCGAGCGGGAGGCCCTCGACGTTCTCCATGACGAAGTACGGCTCGCCCGTCTCCGTGACCCCGCCGTCGAACATGCGCGCGATCCGCGGGTGCTCGAGTTGCGCGAGGATCCGGCGCTCGCGCACCAGCGTCTCGCGCGCCGCCCCCACGGCGAGCCCGGGGTGGAGGACCTTGATCGCGACGCTCTGCTCGAAGTGTCCGTCGTCGCGCTCGCCGAGGAGGACCGTGCCCATCCCGCCGCGGCCGAGCTCGCGCACGATCCGGAACGGCCCGACGCGGGAGAGTTCCCGGTCGGGCCCTGCCGCCTCGGCGATCGTCTCATCGGGGTCGACGCCGAGCTCCGGGGGCGTCTCGAGGAACGAGCCCGAATCGCGGTCGGCGTCGACGAGCGCGAGCGCGGCCTCGAGGAGCACGGGATCGCCGGCGCACAACTCCCGCACCCGCGCGGCCCGCTCTCCCTCGGGGAGCTCGAGGACCGCGTCGAGGACCGGCTCGATGCGGGGCCACAGCCGGGACCAATCCTGCCGCACGCCGACACTCCCTCCGGATCAGGATTAACGGGAAGCGCCGTCCTCGGGGCTCAGCATCGCGAGCAGGAGGGCCCGCGCCTTCCGCCAGTCGCGCTTCACCGTGCTGGGGCTCGCGTGGAGGGCCTCGGCACTCTCCTCCACGGAAAGACCCGCGAACCAGATCATCTCGACGACCTGGACCAGGCGCGGGCTGGTCTGCGCGATCGATTCGAGCGCGGCGTGCACCGCGAGGACGTCGACGATGGGGGCGTCGTCGATCGCGTGCCCTTCCTCGAGGGGCACGCGAGCGCGCTCGCCGCCCCGCTTGCCCGCCCCCCTCCGGCGCGCGTGGTCGATCGCGATCTGGCGCATCGCCCGCGCGGCAACCGCGAAGAAATGCCCGCGGTCGTTCCAGTCGACGCGGGTCTGGTCGACGAGGCGCAGGTAGGCCTCGTGCGCGAGGGCGGTCGCCCCGAGGGTGGGGGTGCGCCCACGGAGCTGGAGCTGGCGCCGGGCGAGGGACTTCATCTCCTCGTACACGGAGGCGAACAGGCGCTGCCGCGCCCCGTCGTCCCCCCGCCGCACGGCCAGGAGCTCGGAGGTGATGTCGCCGGTGCGCTCCGTCACGGCAGCGGCGTCTCCCCGCAGACGTTCCTCGCGGTGACGAGGTAGTAGAACGACTCGCCGGGGACCGCTCCGGCGTCGACGTGCTGGATCCCCGGCGTTCCCGGGTCCCCGTCGGTCACCCCGCTCGCGTGCGCGGGGCCCCAGGCGGGTGGATTCGGGAGCGACTGCCGGTAGACGTTCCAGGTCCACCCCGCGGCCGCCGGGTCGTCCCAGGTCAGGCGCAGGTCGTCCGCGGCGCGGTCGACCCGGAGGTGCGCGGGGTCGGTCGCGTACGCGCACGGCTCGAGGAGGGTGATCGCCTGGTTCACGGCCACGCCCAACTGCTCGGAGACCGCGAGCGAGGCGTTCGGCCAGCGCACGCGGATCCGGTCGACCACGGTCGCCGGGCCCAGCCCGAAGGTCAGCCGCAGCGGCCGCTGCGGCCCCTGGTGGCCGTTCCCCGCCCAGAGCTCCTTCGTCTGCGTGATCCCGCCCGCGGTCACCTCGACGCGCGCGCCGATCGCGGCGCGGTTCGCGTAGCCCGGGGCGCCCACCCCGCGCAGCGTCACCGCGATCCAGGATCGCTGGTTGCCGACGTCGTTCCGGTAGAGGCGGATCCCCGCGTCGTCGAGCCCGATCAGCAGGTCCTCGTCGCCGTCGAGGTCGTAGTCGAGGGGGACCACGTTCCCCGGAACGTGATTGGCGGTGTTGATGTCGTGGAACCCCGAGTTCGGCGTGTCGGGCCGGAAGCGGTGGTCGGCCCCCTGCCGGAAGAGGTAGATGCGGTTGTTGGAATAGCCGCTCTCGGTGATCACGTAGTCCTGGAGCGCGTCCCCGTCGACGTCGATCCAGGCGGCGTGGTGATCGCCGTCGTGGGTCGCGTCGGGATCCTCGGTCGCGCGGTTCGCGACGCGGGTCCAGTCCCACGAGAAGACCCCGCCCGCGCCGTTCGCCACGGGGCCCGAGAACTTCCCGGTGTCCGTGCCCCCGTGGGTGAGGACCTCGAGGAAGTCGATCCTGCCGTCGTTGTCGTAGTCGGCCGGGATGCTCCCGAACGAGGCGACGTTCGACCCGAACCCGCGGAAGTCGTCGTAGTTCGTCGTCGCCTGGACCTGGGTGAAGGTCCCGTTCCCGTTGTTGCGCCAGTGGCGCGGCGCCGAGTAGACGGAGGTGTGGGAGTACGGGGCGGCGAAGAGGTCGGGGTCGCCGTCGCCGTCCCAGTCGAACGCGGCGATGCCGTAGTCGACCGTCGCGGCGGCCGTCAGACCCGCCGCCGCCGTCACGTTGGCGAAGCCCCCGGCGCCGTCGCCCCGGTACAGCTGGTCGTAGGTGAGGCCGTCGGTGCCGAGGCCGGCGATGCACCAGCTCCCCGAGCCGGTCGAGGGGCAGTACCAGTTCCCCGTCCACAGGTCGATCTTCCCGTCGAGGTCGTAGTCGAGGAAGACCTCGGCCGCCGTGTTGTAGGTCGGCTCGAGGTGGAACGGGGATCCCGGGGCGAGCGTGAAGCGGGCGCTCCCGTCGTTGAGCAGGAGCTCGTTCTTCCCCAGGTTCAGGGTCCAGTTCCGGTGGACGTAAACGCCGGTGAACATGTCGAGGTCGCCGTCGTTGTCCACGTCCGCGAAGATCGCGGCGCTCGAGTGGCGCCCCGTGGTCGTCCCCTGGCGATTCGAGCGGATCCCCGACCCCGCGGTCCGGTCGACGTACACGCGCTCCCCGGGGGAGGCCCCGGGCTCGTTGAGGAAGAGGAACTGCTTGTCGAGGACGTCCCCGGTCGTCTCGTCCGGCTTCGTGTGGAGGAGCAGGTCGGGCCAGCCGTCGCCGTTCAGGTCCGCGACCGAGATGCGGAACACGGGGACGCCGGAGAGGCCGGCCTGCGCGGTGACGTCGGTGAAATCGGCCGCAACCGCCGGGACCCCGAGGGCCGCGAGCAGGGCCGCGATCGCCGTTCGCCTCATCCCCACCTCTCCCGGCCGGGAATGTACCCCGAACGTGGGCGATCGGGAGCCGAGCCTGTAGAATCCCGGGGCTCTTGCGTCCATTGTGAATCAGCATTGAGGAGGGAATCCATGCTCCGTCCGCGTCCGTCCGCGCTTCTTTCCGGCCTGCTCCTCGTCGGGGCGGCCGTCCCCGCGACTCTGGCCCAGGGCCTCGAGGTTCCGCAGCCCAGCGTGAGGGCCAAGGTCGAGCAGCGGGTGGGGGTCACCGACTTCGCCCTCGAGTACAACAGCCCCGCCGCCCGCGGCCGGGCGATCTGGGGCGGGCTCGTCCCGTACGGGGAGCTCTGGCGCACCGGGGCGAACTCGTCCACCAAGCTCACCGCCAGCAAGGACTTCACCTTCGGCGACGCGAAGGTTCCGGCGGGGACCTACACGCTCCTGACGATCCCCGGCGCCTCGAGCTGGACCGTGATCCTCAGCAAGAACCTCGGGATCCAGGGGACCAACGGGTACGACGCCAAGGACGACGTCGCGCGCGCCACGGTGAAGCCCGAGACGGCCCCCGCCCGCGAGCGGATGACCTTCGTCTTCTCGGAGACGACCGACGACGCGACCCGCCTCGACCTCGAGTGGGCCGGGCTTCGCGTCTCCGTCCCGGTGAAGGTCGACACCGCCGCGCACGTCAAGGCGGCGATGGACAAGACCCTCGGGGACGCCTGGCGCCCGCACTACACCGCGGGCCGTTATCTCCTCGAGAACGGCGGCGACGTCGACCAGGCCCTGAAGTACTTCGACACCTCGATCGCCGTCCAGCCGACGTGGTGGAACCACTGGTTCAAGGCGCAGGCGCTCGCCAAGAAGGGGCGCGCCGCCGACGCCGTCGCCTCCGCCGAGAAGGCCCAGCAGATCGGCAAGGGCGACAACATCTTCGAGCAGTTCTTCGCGGCCGACGTCCAGAAGGCGATCGACGGGTGGAAGAAGCCCAAGTCCTAGCCTGCCTGGAGCGCCAGAACGCCAGGTTCGCGCCGAGCCCGGCGCGCGACGCCCACCTGCGGGCGCTGCGCGCCGGCGCTCCCGCCGTCGTGACGGGGCAGCAGGTCGGGTTGTTCCTCGGCCCGCTCTTCACCCTCCACAAGGCGGCGACGGCGATCCGGCTCGCCCGCGAGACGGGGGCCGTCCCGGTCTTCTGGCTCCAGACCGAGGACCACGATCTCGCCGAGATCGCGGAGGTGGGGCTCGCCCGCCCGCGGAGCGGGCCGTGGCGCATCGCGCTCTCCGCGGCGGGGGAGGCGGTGTCGATCGCGCATCGCACGCTCCCCGCGTCGGTGCGCGAGGCCCTCGCCGCCGTCGAGGCGGCGCTCGGGCCGTCCGCGCACCTCGATCGCCTCGCCCGGCACTACCGTCCCGGCGTCTCTTGGGGCGACGCCTTCGCCGGCGTCGTCTCCGAGCTCTTCGCCGAGGAGGGGCTGGTCCTCCTGGACCCCAGGGACCCGGCGCTCGCCGCCGCGGCGGGGCCGGTCCACCGGCGGGCGATCGCGGAGTGGCGGGAGATCGCCGAAGACCTGCGGGGCTCGGGGGCCGCCGAGACGGTCCACGTCCGGGACGACGCGCCGCTGTCCTTCTTCCATCCCGCCGGCCCCGAGGGCCGTCGGTGTCGCCTGCGGTGGAACGGATCGGCGTTCGCCGAGGTCGGCAGCGGCCGCGTGCACGCGCGCGAGGCGGTCCTCGCCGCCGACCCCGCGTGTTTCAGCACGAGCGCGCTGCTGCGGCCGATCCTCCAGGACACGTGGCTGCGCACCGCGGCCTACGTCGCCGGCCCCTCCGAGGCCGCCTACTTCGAGCAGCTCGGCCCGCTCTACGACCGGTTCGGCCTCCCGCGCCCCAAGGTCGTCCGTCGCGCGTCGCTGCGCCTGCTCGAGGAGGACGATCGCCGCCGCCTCGAGCGCTCGGGGCTCTCCGCCGATGCGCTCGCGAGGCCCTTCGACGAGGTCCTCGCGGGGGTTCGGGGCCGATTCCCGTCGGACGCTCCCCGGCACGTGCGCGCGGCGCTCGACGCCGCCCTCGACGTCGTCGCTCCCGACCTGCGCGAGGCCGGCGATCGCGCGGCGCGCGCCCTCGAGCGGACGCGCGGCGCCGTGGCGCGCGCGGCGGCCCGCTTCGAGCGGAACGTCGACCGCGCGTGGCGGGAGCGCGACGAGGTGCTCGTCGCCGATGTGAAGCGTCTGCAGGAGCGCCTGTACCCCGGAGGCGTGCCCCAGGAGCGCGCCGTGGGAATGACCTATTTCGCCGCGCGGCACGGGGAGCGCGCGCTCGTCGAGCGGGTCCTCGCGGCGGCGACTCCGGGAACGAGGGACGTGGAGTTATGAGCGACGCGATCGACGTGCTGGCCTTCGGCGCCCACCCCGACGACGTGGAGCTGTTCTGCGGGGGGACGATGATCCGGCTCGCGGGACTGGGCTACCGGACCGGGGTCGTCGACCTGACCCGCGGCGAGCTCGCCACGAACGGATCCCCCGCCGAGCGCGCCCGCGAAGCGGAGGCGGCGGCCGCGGTGATGGGCCTCGCCCTGCGCGAGAACCTGGGGCTTCCCGACGGCTTCCTCGATCCGTCCGCCGGCTCGCCGCACCTCGCGCCCGTCGTCGAGGCGATCCGCCGGCTGCGCCCCGAGGTGGCGCTGATCCCCTGGGTCGAGGACCGGCACCCCGACCACGCCGCCGCGGGGGCGCTCCTCGCCCGCGCCGTCTTCCTCGCCGCGCTGCGGAGGTTCGGGACGGACCCGGCCCGCGAGCGCTTCGCGCCGAGGGCGGTCCTCCACTACGAGATGCGGCACCGCTTCGTCCCGTCCTTCGTCGTGGACACGTCGTCGGCCTTCCCGCGCAAGCTCGAGGCGATCCGATGCCACGCGAGCCAGGTGACGCCCCCCGAGGGGTCGCCGCCGACGCTCGTCGGCTCGCCCCGGGCGATCGAGGCGATCGAGGCGCGCGACCGCTTCCGCGGGAGCGCGATCGGGGCGACCCACGGCGAGGCGTTCCGGAGCGTCGCGACCCTCGGGATCGCCGACCCGGTCGCCTTCTTCCGCGTGAATCCTCCCGGCGAGGCGCACGCCTTCGAGGCCCTGAAGTGAAGGACGCCCTCTCGATCGGCATCGTGTGTTTTCCGAGCCTCGGGGGGAGCGGGATCATCGCGACCGAGCTCGCCTCGGGACTGTCCCGGCTCGGCCACCGCGTGCACGTCATCTCGAGCCAGACGCCCAGCCGCCCGCTCCCGGCCTGCGAGCGGCTGTTCCTCCACGAGGTCCCCGTCTCGGCGCCGCCGCCGCTGCAGCACGCCCCGTACGCCCTCGCCCTCGCGTCGAGCCTCGCCGAAATCGCGACCGACCATTCCCTCGATCTCGTGCACGTGCACTACGCCATCCCCCACGCCGTGAGCGCCTACCTCGCGCGCCAGGTCCTCGGGGCGGGAGCGCCCCGCCTCGTGACGACGCTCCACGGCACCGACGTCACCCATCTCGGGAGCGACCCGCAGTTCCGGCCCGTCGTGCGTCTGGCGGTGGCGCAATCGGACGGCGTCACCGTTCCCTCGGCCTACCTGCGCGCGGAGGCCTACCGGCGCCTCGGGCTCCCGGGAGATCTCTCGATCGAGGTGATCCCCAACTTCGTGGACACCGCGCACTTCGCCCCCGCCCCGGTCCGCGACCGATCCCGGTTCGACGCGTTGTTCGCCTCGGCGGGGTCGGACCCCGCCGACCGCGGGGCGCCGGTCCTCTTCCACGTCTCGAGCTTCCGGGCGGTGAAACGCGTCGTCGATCTCGTCGAGGTTCTCGCGACCGTCCGCGCGCGCACCCGGGCCCGCCTGATGCTCGTCGGGGACGGGCCGGAGCGCGGACGCCTGATGCAGCGCGCGCGGGAGCTCGGGGTCGCGGGGAGCGTCTGTGCGGTGGGAACGCACGCCGAGTTCGCCGATTACCTCCGCCACGCGGACGTGTTCGTGATGCCGAGCGAGAACGAGAGCTTCGGCGTCGCGGCGCTCGAGGCGCTCAGCTGCGGCGTCCCCGTCGTGGCCTACCGCGTCGGGGGGATCCCCGAGGTGGTTTCGGAGGACGCGGGCATCCTCGTTCCCCCGTTCGACGTCGCCGCCCTCGGGGAGGCGGCCGCCGCGATCGTCACCGACGAGGGCCGCCGCGAGGCGCTCGGGGGTGCCGCCCGGGCGCGCGCGGAGACGTATTTCCGCCGCGAACCGGCGATCGAACGCTACGACGCCTACTACCGGCGGATCCTGGCGGAGGCCCGATGAAGGGGATCGTTTCCGTGTGTTTCGTTTCCACCCTCGCCGCCGCAGCGCCGGAGGCCCCGATGGACGCCGGCTCCCTCGCGCACGCCCTCGACCGACTCGCCGTGACCGGACGCGTGCTCTACGTCGCCGCGCACCCCGACGACGAGAACACGCGGCTGCTGACGTATTTCGCGAACCATCGCCACGTCACCGCCGCGTACCTGTCGATGACGCGGGGAGGCGGAGGGCAGAACCTCATCGGCCGCGAGCAGGCGGAGCTTCTCGACGTGATCCGCACGGAAGAGCTGCTCGCGGCGCGCCGGATCGACGGCGCCCGGCAACGCTTCACGAGGCGGCGCGACTTCGGTTATTCCAAATCGGCGGAGGAGACCTTCGCGATCTGGGGTCACGACGCGGCGCTCGGCGACGTGGTCGAGGTGATCCGCTCCTTCCAGCCCGACGTCGTGATCACCCGTTTCAACGAGCAGCCCCCCAACCACGGTCATCACACCGCCTCCGCGATCCTCGCGCGCGAGGCGTTCGAGGCGGCGGCCGACCCGCAGCGGTTCCCCGAGCAGCTCGCGCGGGGCCTGACCCCGTGGAAGGTGACGCGCGTCCTCCACAACGTCCCGACGTGGCGCGACGAGCCGCCTCCCGCGGGGGCCATGCCGCTCGAGGTCGGGCTCTACGACCCGCGCCTGGGCCTTTCCTACGGCGAGCTCGCCGCGCTCTCGCGCAGTCGGCACCAGAGCCAGGGGTTCGGCGTCCCGGGGGAGCGCGGGAAGGTGATCGAGCGTTTCGTCACCGTCGCCGGTTCCGCGCCTTCGTCCGATCCGCTCGACGGCGTGCCGCTCGGGTGGGACCGTTTCGGCGAAAAGGGGACGCCGGTGCAACGCGCCCTCGACGAGGCGCGCAAGGTCCTGGAGCGCGACCGTCCCGAGAAGGCGGTGCCTTCGCTCGTCGCGGCGCTCGCGGCGCTCGACTCCCTCCCCGACGAGCCTCGCGTGCGCGACGCGCGCCGGGATCTGGGCGAAGCGATCGCGGCGGCGTCGGGCCTCTTCCTGCGCGCGACGGCGAAGCGGACGGGGGTCGCCCCGGGGGAGACCCTCGAGGTCTCCGTCGAGGTCGTGCTCCGCCGGGAGGCCGGGATCGCGCTCGTCGACCCCCCCGGGCCGCTCGTCCCGTACGAGAAGAAGATCCTCGAGCGCGCCCTCGCGATCCCGGCGGACGCCCCGGTGACGGCGCCGCCCTGGTCGCGCGACCACGAACGGCCCGTCCTCGCGACGTCGGTCGCCGTCGAGACGCGCGGTCGCAGGATCTCCTTCGAGATCCCGGTCCGGTACGTCTGGACCGACCCGGTCCTCGGGGAGCGCGTGCGCGACGTGCTCGTCGTCCCTCCGGCGACCGTCACGCCGCTGCGCGAGGCCTTCCTCGCGCCGAACGGGAAGGCCGCCACGGTCGTGGCGCGCGCGCGCGCGGGGCGCGACGGGGTCCGCGGGACCGCGACCCTTCCCCTGCCGCAGGGATGGCGGGTCGAGCCGTCGTCGATCCCGGTCGAGCTCGCGAAGGCGGGGGACGAAACGACGCTGCGATTCGACGTGACCCCTCCGGCGGGGGCGGCGCCGATCGAGGTCTCTCCGTCGATCGAGATCGACGGGAGGGGCTGGAGCTTCCGCGAGGACACGATCGACTACCCGCACATCCCCGTGCAGCGCGTCGTGCAGCCGGCGCGAGCGAGGATCGCGCCGCTCACGATCGCGATCCCCGACGGGCTCGTCGGGTACGTCCCCGGCTCGGGGGACTCCGTGGCGGACGACCTGGCGCACCTGGGGGTGCGGGTCGAGACCCTCGACGAGCCCGCGCTCGCTTCGGCCGACCTCTCGCGATTCCGCGCCGTCGTCGTCGGGATCCGCGCGTACAACACGAGCGCCGCGGTGCGGGCCGCGCACGATCGCCTGATGAAGTACGTCGAGGACGGCGGAACGGTCGTCGTCCAGTACAACACGCAAAGCCGCGTCGGTCCCCTCGAGGGACGCGTGGGGCCTTATCCGCTCGAGATCGGCCGCGGACGCGTCACCGACGAGCGCGGGACGGTCACGCCGCTCCTGCCCGATCACGAGCTTCTCTCGAAGCCGAACCGGATCGGCCCGGCGGACTTCGAGGGCTGGGTGCAGGAGCGCGGGCTCTACTACGCGCAGACCTGGGACCCGCGGTACGTTCCGATCCTCTCCGCCGCCGACCCCGGGGAAGAGCCTCTCCCCGGAGGCCTGCTGTTCGCCGCCCACGGGAAGGGACGTTACGTCTACACCGGGCTCGCGTTCTTCCGGCAGCTTCCCGCCGGCGTCCCCGGCGCGTACCGCCTCTTCGTCAACCTCCTGGGGCCGGGGCGATGAAGGCGGAGCCCGAGTCGCCGCCGCCGTTCCTGTCGCGCTGGCGGAACGTCTACGTCCTCGTCCTCGCGGAGCTGGGCGCGCTCGTGGCGGTCTTCTGGGCGCTGACGCGGTGGGCCTCGTGAGCGCGCTCGACTGGGCGGTCCTCGTCGCCACCATCGGGTTCATCGTGGTGTACGGCGCGTGGAAGACGCGCGGCGCGGCCGACATGGACGCGTACTTCCGGGGCGATTACTCGCTGAGGTGGCCGACGATCGGTCTTTCGATCATGGCCACGCAGGCGAGCGCCATCACGTTCCTCTCGACCCCCGGACAGGCCTACGAGGACGGGATGCGCTTCGTGCAGTTCTACTTCGGCCTGCCGCTCGCGATGATCGTGATCAGCACGGTCTTCCTGCCGATGTACTACCGCCTCAAGGTCTACACCGCCTACGAGGTCCTCGAGCACCGGTTCGACGCCCGCGTCCGGTATCTCGGCGCCGTCCTCTTCCTGATCCAGCGGGGCCTCGCGGCGGGGATCACGATCTACGCCCCTTCGATCATCCTCAGCACGATCCTCGGCTGGCCGCTGCAGCTCACCAACCTCGCGCTCGGCGGCCTCGTCGTCGTCTACACGGTCGTGGGAGGGACGAAGGCGGTCAGCGAAACGCAGAAGCAGCAGATGATCGTCATGCTCGGGGGACTCGCCCTCGCGGCGGTCCTCATCGTGTGGCGGCTGCCCGAGTCGGTCTCGCTCCCCGACGCCTTCCGGCTCGCCGGCGCCCTCGACCGGATGAACGTGGTCAGCTTCGACTTCGACCCGAACAGCCGCTACACCTTCTGGTCCGGGATCACCGGCGGCTTCTTCCTCGCCCTCGCCTACTTCGGGACCGACCAGTCGCAGGTGCAGCGTTACCTTTCGGGGCGATCGATGACCGAGAGCCGGCTCGGCCTGATCTTCAACGGGATGTTCAAGATCCCGATGCAGTTCACGATCCTGTTCGTCGGCGTGATGGTCTTCGTCTTCTACCTCTTCGTGAAGCCGCCGATCTTCTTCAACACCCCCGCCCTCGAGCGCGCCGCCTCGAGCGCGCACGCCCCCGAGCTCGCCGCGCTCGAGTCCCGCTACGACGTCGCCTTCGACGCGCGCAAGGAGGCCGCGACCGCGTTCGCGGACGGGGGAGGGGAGGCCGCCCGGGTCGCGCTGCGGGAGGCGGACGCGAGGATCGACGCCCTGCGCGTCGAGGCCAGAGACCTCGTGAAGAAGGCCGTCCCGAACGCCGAGATGCAGGACGCCGACTACGTCTTCCTGAGCTTCGTGCTCGGCTACGTCCCGAAGGGGCTGGTGGGCCTGCTCATCGCGGTGATCCTCTGCGCCGCGATGAGCTCGACCTCGAGCGAGCTCGCCGCCCTCGGCTCGACGACGACGGTCGACCTGTACAAGCGTCTCGGGAGGAAGATCTCCAGCCCCGGGGACGACCTGCGCGCGTCGAAGATCTTCACCCTCCTCTGGGGGGCGATCGCCGTTTCCTTCGCGAGCTTCGCCGCCCTCCTCGACAACCTCATCGAGGCGGTGAACATCCTCGGGTCGTTGTTCTACGGGACGATCCTCGGCCTGTTCGTCGTCGCCTTCTTCTTCAAGTTCGTGTCCGCGACCCCGGTGCTCGTCGGGGCGCTCGCGGCGCTGGCGACGGTCCTCACCCTGTTCTTCACGTCGGACATCGGCTTTCTCTGGTTCAACGCGATCGGGTGCGGGATCGTCGTGGCCGTCTCGGTCGTTCTCGAGTGGGCGAAACGTGCGCGGGCCGCGTGACGGGTTCTCGGGGAGCGCGGCGCAGGGTACGATCGCCGGGCGTTCGCAACCGTGCTCGGAGGGCCCCATGCACGAGATCTCCGTCGACGAGCTCAAGCGCCGGCTCGAATCGGGCGCGGCCGTCACCGTGGTGGACGTCCGGGAACGCCCCGAGCACGAAGCCTGGAGCATCCACGGAAGCGTCAACCTCCCCGCCTACGACTCCCTGAGAGCCGGGCGGGACGAACCGCTGCGATCCCAGGCGGCGAGCCTCCCGGCGGGCCGTCCGGTGGTGGCCGTCTGCAAGGCGGGGGTGATCTCCCGCCGGGCCGCGGCCACGCTCGCACAGCTCGGATTCGAGGCCGCGAGCCTCTCGGGCGGGATGCGGGCGTGGGGCGGGGTCTGGACCGAGGCGTCGATGCCCCTCGAGACCGCCGGGGCCGTCGGCGTCCAGGTGCGGCGGAACGGGAAGGGATGCCTGTCGTACCTCCTCGCCTCGCAGGGCGAGGCGGTCGTCGTCGATCCGTCGGTGGACGTCGCCGCCTACCTCGCGATCGCGGCGCGGCTTGGCGCGACGATCCGCGCGGTCGTCGAGACCCACGTGCACGCCGACCACCTCTCGCGGGCGCGCGCGCTCGCCGAGGCCACCGGCGCCGCGTTGCACCTTCCGGCGAACGACCGGGCGCGCTTCGCGTTCACCCCGGTCCGCGACGGCGACGCGATCGCCGTCGGCGCCCTGCGGCTTACGGCCGTCGCCACCCCCGGACACACGCTCGAGAGCACCTGTTACCGCGTGGACGATTCGAACCTCCTGACCGGCGACACGGTCTTCGTCGGGGGATTCGGTCGGCCCGACCTCGAGCGCGGGGACGCGGGGGCGGGGGAGGCGGCGAGGCTGCTCCACCGCAGCCTGACGCGTCGCCTGCGCGCCCTCCCCCCCGCGATGCGCGCCTGGCCCGCCCACCACGCCCACCCGGTGGCGCTCGACGGCGTCCCCGTGCACACGAGGCTCGGCGAGGCGCTCGACGGGATCGAGGCGCTCGCGATGGACGAGGAGTCGTTCGCACGCTCGGTGGCGGAGGCGCTTCCGCCCAAGCCGCCGAACTTCCAGGTCGTGCTCGCGGTGAACGAGGGGCGAGCGCCCCTCGGCGAGCTGGACCCCCTCGATCTCGAAGCGGGCCCGAACCGCTGCGCGGCCCGTTAGAGGCCCCCGCAGCGAAGGCGCCTCGCGGGGGGGCGCGACCCCGGTCAACTGGCGGATCGGCGACGACGTGATCATTCCTCCCGCGGTTTCGAACGACGAGGCGTTGCGCCGGTTCCCGCAGGGATGGCGGACCCTCGAGCCCTACCTGCGGGTGGTGAAGCTCGCCGATTGAGGGGCATGGCGCACGCGGCGGGGAGTGCGCGTATTCCTGTCCGAAAGACACGAAAGGAGCCCCCCATGCCCCGCATCGCTTCGCTGTTCGGCGCCGCCGCGCTCGCCGTGAGCGCCGCTTCGGCCGCGCCCCTCTACCACGTCCAGGTCCTTCCCCCCGTCGAAGGCTTCGAGTCGGTCTTCCCCACGGCGATGGAGCCCGGGATCGTCGTCGGCACCGCCGGCGGCGATCGATTCGACCCCCTCGGCGTCCCCGTGATCTGGGACGGCACCAACTGGCTCGCCCTCGAGAAGCCGGGGTCCTCGAGCTTCGCCCTCGGCCTCGCCGGAGCCGACCTCATCGTCGGGACTTCCGCCAACGAGCCGGTCGTCTGGCGGAACGGCCGCCGCGCTCCCCTCGCCGCGATCGACGGGATGCCGGGGGGATTCGCCCACGATGCGAACCGCTCCGGAGTGATCGTCGGCTCGGTCGTCAACGACCTCTTCGGCATCGAGGTCCCCGCGGCCTGGAACGCGGCGGACGGCGCTGGGGAGCTGCTGCGCATTCCGAGAAACGCGTCGGTCGGAACGGCCCTCGCGATCAACGCCGGCGGCGAGATCGCGGGGAGCGTCGACGGGACGCCGGTCGTGTGGCCTTCGTCCAAGCGCCCGCCCAGGCGCCTCCCCGTGGTCTCCGGCGCGATCGGCGGAGAGCTGCTCGACGTCAACGATCTCGGCGACGCCGTCGGTCGCGCGACGTTCCCCGACGGCTCCTCGCAGGCGATGGCCGTCTTCGCCGGCGACCGTGCCGCGACGGGCCTCGGGGTCCTCGGAGGGACGTACAGCGCCGCGGGGGCGGTGAACGGCCGCCGGCAGATCGTCGGCGCCTCGTCTTCGCCCCTGGGCGCCCGCGCCTTCTTCTGGGAGGCGGGGACGATGACCGACCTGAACGACCTCGTCGCCTCGACCAGCGAGCCGATCCTCGCGATCGTCGACGCCGTCGCCATCGACGATGCGGGGGAGATCGCGGCCCAGGTCGTCGTGGCCACCCCCTTCGGCCCCGCGACCCGCGTGGCCGTCCTGACGCCGGTTTTCCCCTAGTCCTTGACGGCTCGCCGCCTCCGCCCAGATTCGTACGGCGGAGGCGGCGATGCTCGTTTTCGTTTTCGTACTCGCGGCGGCGGCGACGATCCCCCAGGGCGAGGAGCCCGAGCCGGTCGTCGCCTGCACCCTCGAGTCGGGCGAGATCGTCTTCCAGGAAGGGCCGTGCCCGGTCGTCGTGGCGAAGCCCGCGCCGCCGAAGCCCAAGCCCGAGCCTCCCCCGGCACCGAAGCCCGCTCCGCGCCGCAAACCCGACACGAAGCTGGCGGCGCTGCTCGAGGAGTGGGCGCGTCCTCCCGAGCGCCCCAAGCCGAACGGCCCTCCCGATCCGCGCTTCGCGACTCCGGAGAAAACCTGGGCGCGATTCCTCGAGGCGGTGCGCGGCGGCAAACACGCGCTCGCGGCCGAGTGCCTGGCTCCCGGCGTCGAGCTCCCCGAAAACGGGCTCGCCGATCTCGACCGCGCGCGGCCCCACGGAGCCAAGGGCGACTTCTGGCCGCTGCGCGTGCCCTCGTCGAAGGGACGCGCGCGCTGGATCCTCCTCGAGCGGGGCTGGGACGGCGCCTGGCGCATCGCCGCGCTGTAAATGGGGACAGCAACCTATTTCGGTAAATAGGGACAGTCCCTCATTCCCCGAACCCGCGACGCTGGCTTCGGGTTCGGGGAATGAGGGACTGTTTCTATTTACCGAAATAGGTTGCTGTCCCCATTTACACCTCCATTTCGAACTCCCGCACCCACGGCTCGACGGCGACCTCGGGATCGGCCGGAACGACCCGCAGCAGCCTCCCGATCTGCGAGCCGAGCACGTCGATCTGCGTGGAAGCGGAGCGTAGGCCCGACTCCTTCTCGGCCGCCGACTGAGCCCGCAACATCGCCGCGTCCTGCGCGACGATCCGGGAGACGACCGGAAGGGTCACCGCCTTCACGAGCAGCGACGGCAGCGGCGTCTTCAACAACACGACCGCGTGCACGCGCGTGAGGTGCTCCTCGACGGGCGTGCAACACGCGGTCACGAGGAAATGCGCGTCGTCGCCGAGCCGGTACTCGACCTGCGCGATCGAAGGGAGCTTGAACCGGTCGACGTGGGTCACGACACCGCCGCGCGGCGCGAGCAACATCCCGGCCAATCCCTCCGGTCGAGGCTCCCCGAGATACTCCGCCTGCACCCCGTCGGTCTCGCGGGTCACGCAGACGCGGATCCTCTTCGGCTCGGCGCGGCCGCGGAACAACCCGCGATGGAGATACGCGGTGTGCGGCACGTCGAGGATGTTCTCGAGGGTCGCGTGCAGCCCCGCCTCGAAGGCGAGGGTCCGCCGGATCGTCGCGTACCCCTTCCCCGGAAACGACGGCACGCGGAACGGCCGTCCGACCGGATCGATCCCGACCCAGACGAATCCGTCCTGCTCGAGTGCGGGGTAACGCTCGACCGCGTGAGCCTTCGGGATCTCGCCCAGCAACCCGGGGACCTTCACGCACCGCCCCGTGTCGTCGTAACACCAGCCGTGGTAGCCGCACTCGAGCTTCCCGCGTTCGACGCGACCGAGCGAGAGAGGCACCCCGCGGTGGGCGCACCGATCGGCGAGCGCCACCGGCGCCCCGCCGGCATCCCGGAACAACACGATCGGCCTGCCGGCCACGCGCACCCCCAGCGGGCGATCGCGCAGTTCGGAGCCGTCGGTGAGGACGTACCAGCCGGGGATCATCGCGCGGATGTTACGCTCGAACCCGCCCATGGACCTCCACCACGACGCGATCGTGATCGACCTCCACGCCGACACGGTCCTTCCCATGCGCACGATCGGGTACCGCTTCGAGAAGCGGCACCGCTGGCCCCTCGTCCAGCGGATCGGCTTCGCGCACGTCGACCACCCGCGCCTCGTCGAGGGGGGGGTGACCGCGCAGTTCTTCGGGATGGGGACGGTCCCGTTCCCCGAGAGAGGATGCGCGGCGTCCTGTCTGAGGCAGCACGAGCGCCTGCGCCGGGCGGCGGAGCGAACCGGAATGATCTGGGCGCGCACGGCTGAGGACGTCCGCCGGGCCAAGCGCGAGGGGAAGATCGCGGCGTTCACCGGGATCGAAGGGGGGCACAACCTCGAGGGGGATCCCGCCAACATCGAGCGCTTCCACCAAGCCGGGGTGCGTTACCTCGGCCTCGCGCACCTGACCTCGAACGCGACCGCGCCGACCTCGACGTGGATGGTGGGGGACGACGCGCGACCGCTCTCCGACCTCGGTCGCGAGGTCGTCTCCCGAATGCAGCGGCTCGGGATGATCGTGGACCTCGCGCACGTCGGGAAACGCGCCTTCCACGACGTCGTGAAGCTGGCCTCGCGTCCCGTGATCGTCAGCCACACCGGGATCGCGGGGGCGTACCCGCTCTGGCGGAACGTGGATGACGACCAACTCCGTGCGATCGCGTCAACCGACGGAGTCGTCGGGATCATCTTCGCTTGGCGTTATCTCGGGCGGCGGCGCGGCGGGGTCGAGATGCTCGCACCGCACCTCGAGCATGTGAGAAAGACCGTCGGGGCGCGCCATCTCGCCCTCGGGAGCGACTTCGACGGGAGCGTCGCGCCGGTGCGCGGGCTCGACGGGATCGACCGAATCCCGCTCGTCACGCGGCTGCTCCAGTCGATGGGTTGGGGCGAGGAGGAGATCCGCGGTTTGCTCGGGGGGAATATGCTGAGAGTTCTCGAAGGGAACCCACCACCGTGAAACAGGAACCGGTCTTCGCCGACCTCGGCCTTTCGCCCCTCGTCCTCAAGGCCGTCGAGGACGTCGGCTACGAAGCCCCCTCGCCGATCCAGGCCGAGGCGATCCCGCCGCTGCTCGCGGGGAAGGACCTCTTCGGCCAGGCCCAGACCGGAACCGGCAAGACCGCCGCCTTCGCGCTGCCGCTGCTCTCCCGGCTCGACCTCGCCGTCAAGAACCCGCAGATCCTCGTCCTCACCCCGACCCGCGAGCTCGCGATCCAGGTCGCGGAGGCGATGCAGACCTACGCCCGCCACCTCAAGGGGTTCCACGTCCTTCCCGTCTACGGCGGGCAGGGGATGGACACGCAGCTTCGACAGCTCGACCGCGGGGTGCACGCGGTCGTCGGGACGCCGGGGCGGATCCTCGATCACCTGCGACGCGGAACGCTGAAGCTCGGCGAGCTGAAGTCCTGCGTCCTCGACGAAGCCGACGAGATGCTGCGGATGGGGTTCATCGACGACGTCCGCACGATCCTCTCGCACACCCCCGAGACCCGGCAGATCGCCCTCTTCTCCGCGACGATGCCGCCGGTGATCCGCAAGGTCGCGAGCGAATACCTGCGCGACCCGGTCACCGTGAAGATCCAGTCGAAGACCGCGACGGTCGCGACCGTGACCCAGCGGTACTGGGAGGTCGCCGGGGTCCACAAGCTCACGGCGCTCACGAGGATCCTCGAGGTCGAGGACTTCGACGCGATGCTGATCTTCGTGCGGACCAAGAACGCGACCGTCGAGCTCTCCGAGAAGCTCGAGGCGCGCGGGTTCGCGTGCGCTCCGCTCAACGGCGACCTCACCCAGTCGGCGCGCGAGCGGACGGTCGAGCGCCTCAAGAAGGGGGCGCTCGACATCGTGGTCGCCACCGACGTCGCGGCGCGCGGCCTCCACGTCGAGCGGATCAGCCACGTCGTCAACTACGACGTCCCCTATGACACCGAGGCGTACGTCCACCGCATCGGGCGCACCGCGAGGGCGGGAAAGCAGGGGCAGGCGATCCTCTTCATCGCGCCGCGCGAGCGGCGGATGCTGCGGGCGATCGAACAGGCGACCCGCCAGCCGATCCAGCCGATGCGCCTTCCCAGCCGCGAGGACATCGCCGGAAAACGCATCGCCGACTTCAAGCAGGCCCTCTCCGCCGCGATCGACACCCAGGAGCTCGAGCCGTTCGCGTCGATCGTGGAGAGCTATCGCGAGGAACACGACGCCGACCTCCTCGAGGTCGCGGCGGGCCTTCTCTACCTCGCGCAGAAGGAGAAGCCGTTCCGCCCGGAGGGACCGGCGGTCCACGAAGAGCCTCCGCCCCCGCCTCCTCCTCCGCCCTCCGCCGAAGCCCCGCCGCGCGCGCCGCGCAAGTCCAAGTTCCGGATGCAGCGCTTCAGGGTCGAGGTCGGCCGCGAGCACGGCGTCGAGCCGCGCCAGATCGTCGGCGCGATCGCCAACGAGATCGGGATGGAGGGCCAGAACATCGGCGCCGTCCGGATCTTCGACACCTACTCGACCGTCGAGCTCCCCGAGGGGATGCCCCCCGCCGTCTTCCAGCACCTCCAGAAGGTGCGGGTGCGCGGCCGCCGGCTCAACCTGCGCCTCGTCGGCGGGCGATGATCCTTCTCGGGGCCCGCGACCTCTCGAAGGCGTACGGCGAACGGACCCTCTTCACGGGGGTCTCGTTCACGATCCACGAGGGGGACCGGATCGGGCTCGTCGGCCCCAACGGGGCGGGGAAGTCGACGCTCCTCCGGATCCTCGCCGACGCCGAGCACCCGGACTCCGGGGAGACGACGAAACGCAAGGGGATGCGCGTCGGGTACGTTCCACAGCACCCGTCCTTCGCCGAAGGGGTCACGGTCGCCCAGGCGCTCCAACACGACGACCCGCTCCGGGTCGGCGAAGTGCTCGCGAAGACGGGGTTCACGAACCCCGACGAGCCGGCCGCGACCTTGAGCGGAGGGTGGAGAACGAGGCTCGCGATCGCACGCGCCCTCGTCGGCGAGCCCGACCTGCTCCTGCTCGACGAGCCGACGAACCACCTCGACGTCGAGTCGATCGTCTGGCTCGAGGGGATGCTCGCGACCGAGCCCGAGGCGTTCGTGGTGGTGAGCCACGACCGCTACTTCCTCGAGAACGTCGCGGCCCGGATGTTCGACCTCGACAAGGTCTACCCGGCCGGGATCCTGGAGGTGGACGGCACCTACTCCGACCTCCTCGAAGCCCGCGACGCCGCCCTCGCCAACCAGGCGAGTTACCAGGAGTCCCTCGCCAACCGCGTCCGCACCGAGATCGAGTGGCTGAAGCGAGGGCCCAAGGCGCGCCGGACCAAGGCGAAGGCGCGCATCACGGCGGCGGAGCAGAGCATCGACGAGCTCGCCGCGGGGCGGGAGCGGATGCGCACCGCGACCGTCGGGATCGAGATCGCCGGGTCGGGAAGGAAGACCAAGCGCCTGTGGTCGTGCAAGGGGCTCACGAAGCGTTTCGGGGAGCGCACGATCGTCGACCGGCTCGACCTGCTGCTCGTTCCGGGGCAGCGCCTGGGGGTCTTAGGCCCGAACGGCTCGGGGAAGACGACGTTCCTGAGGATGGTGGTCGGCGACCTCGCCCCCGACGCCGGGACGATCGAGAAGGCGGAGGGGCTGCGGGTCGCCTACTTCGACCAGAACCGGCGCGGGATCGACCCGACCGTCTCGCTCCGCCGCGCGCTCGCCCCGGACGGGGATCTCGTGATCCACGGCGATCGCCCGGTGCACGTGGCGTCGTGGGCGAAGCGGTTCCTGTTCCGGACCGAGCAGCTCGAGACCCCCGTCGCGCGCCTGTCGGGAGGGGAGCGTGCGCGGATCGTCCTCGCGCGTCTGATGCTCCAGCCGGCCGATCTCCTCGTCCTCGACGAGCCGACCAACGACCTCGACATCGGGACCCTCGAGGTCCTCGAGGAGACGCTCCTCGAGTTCCCCGGGGCGCTCGTCCTCGTGACCCACGACCGCTACCTGACCGAGCGGGTGGCGACCGAGATCGTCGCCCTCGACGGGAGCGGGAAACTCGAGCGCTTCGCCGACACCGCGCAGTGGCTCGAGTTCCGCAGGCGCCAGGTGCTCGCGGAGCGTGCGGCGCCGCCCCCGCCGCCGAAGGCCGTCCCGAAGAAGCTCCACTACCAGGAGCAGCGGGAGTGGGAAACGATCGAGGCGAAGATCCTCGAGGCGGAAACGGCGGCCGCGCTCGCGAAGGAACGCGCCGAGGACCCCGCGATCGCGACGAACGCCGACGAGCTCCACGCCCGCGGACTGGCGTGGGAGCAGGCGCAGCGGGAAGTCGACCGGCTTTACGCCCGCTGGGCCGAGCTCGAGGAGAAACGGAACGGATGAAGCTCTGGATCGACGGCGACGCCTGCCCGCGCGCGGTGCGCGAGATCGTCTTCCGCGCGGCGGAGCGCCTTCAGATCGAGGCGATCGTCGTCGCCAACCGCGAGGCCCGCGTTCCGCGCTCGCGTTTCATCCGCGCCGTCAAGGTCCCGAAGGGGTTCGACGTCGCCGACCGCCACATCGTGGACCAGGTGGAACCCGGCGACGTCGTGATCACCCAGGACATCCCGCTCGCGGCGGACCTCGTGCCGAAGGGGGTCCACGTGATCTCGACCTACGGCGAGGCCTTCACCGAGGAGAACATCGCTGAGCGCCTGGCCACCCGCGACCTGCTGCAGGGGCTCCGGGACCAGGGGGCCGTCCTCGGCGGGCCGGCGCCGTTCGGCGAGGCCGACAAACGCAAGCTCGCGAATGCGCTCGACCGGATCCTGACGCGCTACCGGCAGTAACCCGCGTCGAAGAAGTAGGTCAGGGTGTAGGGAACGCACTCGAATCCGGGCGACCCGACCCCGCGCACCCGAACGTAGGTGATGTAGTTGTCCGTCAGGGTGCAGTCGCCGTCGAGGAGCACGCGCAGGGACTGCGAGGTCCCCGCGGGGACCGTGACGCACGAGGCGAACGAGCAGGATCCGACGTTCACGCAAAGCTCGTAGCTCCCCGCGCTCGCGGGGACGGTGAGCGTGACGTCGAGGTTGTAGTCCTCGTCGAACGAGAACGCGCCGCAGGCGCACGAGGAGTCCGTTTCGGTCGCCGTGAAGCGGAAGAGGTCGGCGTCGCCGGAGGGATAAACCGTCATCGTGGAGTACGTCCGCGTCTGATCGCTTCCGACGTTCGACAACGCCGCGAACGACGTGCAATCGGGGTTGGGCTCGAGCGAGTCCGAGAACGCCCCGTTGTCCACGGTCCCGTCGCAGTTGTCGTCGACGTCGTTGCAGGTCTCCGTCGTCGGGTTTCCCGGGGTGCAGGTGTTCGGCGCGCCGTTGATGCACTGGTTGACGGTGACCTGGCAGGCGCCCACCCCGCAGGACTGCGTACCGGGGTTCACGTTCGTGCACGACCCCGCCGTGGTCCCCGAGCACGTCGCGAGGTTGGGATCCTGGCAGGTCGGATGACACGTGAGAGTCGTCGGGCCCGCGGTCGTCTGCGCGCCGCACTCCTGCGCCTGCGTCCGGCAGGCGAACGCTCCGTCGCACGTCGCCTGCGAGGCGGAGACGTCGGCCTTGCGAAGGCACGAGTCCCCCGACCATCCCCAGTAATACCCGGTGCAGGAGACGCCGGCGCACTCGGCGTCGGGATCGGTCCCTGCGGGGATCGCGCTGCAGGTGCCGGCATTCCCGGCGAGATCACACGCTGCGCAGACCCCGACGCAGGAGCCGTCGCAGCAGACGTCGTCCGTGCAGCTCAGCCCGGGCGAGCACTGGCTCGGGGCCGAGCAGAACCCGCCCTGCCCGACGTCGGGGACGCAGGTCCCCGCGTCGCAGTGCTCGCTCGCGGGGCAGTCGGTGTCGAAGACACACCCGGTGCAGCCGTTGTCGATGGTGCCGTCGCAGTCGTCGTCGATGCCGTCGCAGATCTCCGGGGTCGGGGTCACGCAGGTCCCGACCACTCGATAGAACAGGAGCTTGTCGGCAGGTGGCGTGTCGGTCCACGCGGAGCCGGTCGTCTGGCCGAGCCAGTTCGCGGCGTCGACGATTCCCCCCGGGCTCGAGGATCGGTAGACGTCGAACGGGCCGGCCCCGCCGGTCCAGGTCAACTGGACTTCGCCGACGTTGGGGCCACGGTCGACCCGAAGGGCGACGTCGTCGGCCGCGAAAGCCGACAACCCCGCCAGTACGGCGGCGAGCACGAAGAGAGCGCGCACTCCCGGGGCCTGGAGCATGACAACCAGATACGCGCAGTTCGGCGCGGGGCAAGCCTTTTCCCAGGTCATCCCTTGCGCAGCTTCGCCGCCTGGTCCCTCGCCTTCCCGGCCCGGTCGTCCTTGGGGAACCGCCTCGCGAACTCGTCGTAGTGGGTTGCGGCTTCCCCCTTGCGGCCGAGCTTCTCCAGACACGCCGCCATCGAGTAGCGCGTGTTGCGCGCGTCGGGCTGCTTCTCGAGCACCCGTGCGTAGCTCTCCACCGCCCCCGCGCAATCCCCCAGAGCGCTTCTCGCCTCGCCGCGCAGGAAGTCGGAGGTGTATTCGCCGGGCTTCTCGACCTTCGCGAGGCGTTCGATCACCGGAAGCGCCGCCGCGGGGTCCTTCTTGGCGCGGATCAACTGGAAGGCGTGCGCGGTCATCGCGGAGGTGGGGCTCGCCCCCGTCCCGCCTGCGGTCTCGGCCGCGACGTAAGCCTTCGACATCGCCGCCCAGTCCTCCTCCTTCGCGGCGACCTCGCCGAGCATCATCCGGCCGCGGAAGGCGCCGGCCGGAAGCGCCGCCGTCGCCTGCGCCTGCTCTCTCGCCCTTTCGACGCTTCCGCCCGCGATCCCCGGTGCCTCGAGGTAGAACCGGAACAACGCCTGGCGCGCGCGGACGTTCCCCGGGTCGAGCGCGATCGCCTTCTCGAGCGCCGCCTTGCCCTTCGACGCGGCGCTCATCTTCCCGAGCATCCCGACCTCGTCGATCGTCTCGAAGACCGAGGCGCCGTACCAGTACTGGTACTCGGAGCGGGCGGGCTCGGCCGCCGCCACCGCCTCGAACAGGGCCTTCGCCTCGGACTGATTTCCCGAGTACATCAGGGCGATCGCGCGGCCGAACCTCCAGCGGGTGTTCGCCGGTTCCTGCTTCGCCGCGGCGTCGATGAGGGCGGTCGCAGCCTCGAGGACCTCCTTCGACGGGCGCGGTCCGTCGGCTGCGAGGAGGGCGACCGCCTCCTCCGCGGTGGTCAGGGACACGGCGGCGGCGAGCAGGATCGAGAGCATCGCGATTCTCCGTCCCCCCATCAGGGGACATGACCGGGGCCCGGGGCTCGCGGATCGTATACGCGGAGGTTCCGTCATGCGATTCCTCACTTCGTTGCTCGTCGTCGCGAGCGCGTTTCCCGCCGCGGCCGCCCCCGAACGTGCGTGGGAACAGAAGGTCCGGGACGGAATCGCCGCGCTCGAGTACCGATTCTCGTGGCACGACGGGCTCCTCCAGGCCCCCAACCGCGCGCACGACTTCCGGACCTCGATCCGGCCGGCCGGCTTCGAAGTCGTCTCGAGGACGGAGGGTCCGGACAAGCTCCGCTTCGCGCTCGAGTTGCGATCGATCGGCCGCGGCGGATTCCGCGTGGAGACGGGCGACGGGATGCTCTCCCCGGGCGATCCCCGCGTCGAGCTCCGCCGTCCGGGCGGCATCACGGAGTGGTTTCTCAACGACACGAAGGGCCTGAAGCACGGCGTCGACCTCGCCGCCCCTCCTCGCGGAGACGACGGCGAGGTCGTGCTCGAGCTCTCGCTCGCCGGGAACGTCACGGCGTTCCCCGAAGGCCCGAGTGCCGTGTCCCTGCGCAACCCACAAGGCAGTCCGGTCGTGCTGTACGGAGGCCTCGCCGTGTTCGACGCGCGCGGCGAGGCCCTTCCGTCCCGATTCGAGATCGGCCTCGGCGTGCTGCGGATCGTCTTCGACGACCGTGGCGCGACCTACCCCGTCACGGTCGATCCCCTCGCGAGCGCGCCGTCGTGGAGCTTCGAGCCGAACCAGGCCGGCGCCCGGGCGGGAAACGCCGTCTCGACGGCGGGAGACGTGAACGGCGACGGCTATTCGGACCTGATCGTCGCCGCAGGGGCGTACGACGAGCCGGGGCTCGTCGACGCGGGCAGGGTCTTCCTGTTCCTCGGGAACGCTTCGGGGAACCCCGGCGCGCCCGTCGGCGGTTTCTCCGCCGATCAGGCCGGCGCGAACCTCGGCTGCTCGGTCGCGGCGCTCGGGGATGTCAACGGCGACGGCTACGACGACGTCGCGGTCGGCGCGTTCACCTACGACACGCAAGGGATCCCCGACCGCGGGCGCGTCTACGTCTTCCTCGGCGGCCCGTCGGGGCTCGACTTCTCGCCGGCGCGGATCCTCGACGGCGCGCAGACGGCCGAGTATTTCGGCGTGCGCGTCGCGGGGGCCGACGTCAACGGCGACGGGTACCGGGACCTGATCGTGGGCGCGTTCGGATACGACATCCGCTCGCCGTTCGTCGTCCCCGACGTCGGCAAGGTGGCGGTCTACCTCGGGAGCGCGTCGGGGATCGCGACCTCCCCCGTGTGGCAGCGCATCGGTGAGGTCGAATCCGAGCAGCTCGGCGCGGGCCTTGCCGGGCTCGGGGACGTGAACGGCGATGGGTACGAGGACTTCGCCGCCGGCGCGACCGGCTGGGACGGTCCCCAGGGAGGTCAGGACAATCGCGGCGCGGTCGACGTGATCCACGGCGGTCCGGGGACCCCGTCGCTCGGAGTCCGCATCGTCGGCACGCAGAACGGAGCGCAGCTCGGGAACGCCGTCGCCGGCGGAGATTTCGACGGGGACGGGTATGCGGATCTCGCCGTGGCCTCGATGACCTGGGCCGGAGCGACGTCGGACGAGGGGATGGTGCAGGTCTACCGCGGCGGCGCGGGGGGCATCGGCGCGGGGTCGCCGTGGTGGACCCGGGTGGGAGGGGTCGAGAACGCGCAACTCGGCTTCTCGCTCGGGACCGTCGACGCGAACGGCGATGGGCTCGCCGATCTCCTGATCGGCTCCGACGTGTGGGACGACTGGGACACCGTCGTGGATGTCGGGCAGGTGTCGATGCACCACGGACGCAGGGGCGGGTTGTCGGCGACTCCCGACTGGGTGCGGACCGGGACGCAGAACTTCGCCTACCTCGGCGTGGCGGTCGCGTCCGCCGGCGACGTCAACGGCGACGGCTTCGGCGACGTGGTGATCGGCGAGTACGGCTGGGACGGTCCCGACTTCGACGAGGGACGGGCGACGCTCTACCTCGGCTCCGCCGGCACGCCCCAGGACGCGTTCGGCGTGAAGCTGGGAACCGGCGCCGGCACGGAGCAATACGGCTACTCCGTCGCCTCGGCGGGGGACGTCAACGGCGACGGGTACGCCGACGCGATCGTGGGGGCGCCCTACTACGACAGCGGCCAGGTCGCGGAGGGGAAGGTGTTCTTCTACCCGGGCGGGCCGTCCGGCCTCACGAACGCTCCGACGTGGGTCTGGGAGTCCAACCAGGCCGAGGCGGTGTTCGGATGGGCCGTCGCCGGCGCGGGGGACATCAACGGGGACGGGTACGACGACCTGCTCGTCGGCGCGCCCTACTACGACGCCCCCCTGGCCAACGAAGGAGCGGTCTTCCCCTTCTACGGCAGTCCGTTCGGACCCGACGTCGCGGGCACCGTGATCCTCTCCGGCCAGGCGGACGCGCGCCTGGGATCCTGGGTCGCCTCGGCGGGGGACGCGAACGGAGACGGCTTCGGCGACGTCGCGCTGGGAGCGCCGTACACCGACCTCGGCTCCAACGTCAACGCGGGGCGCCTGCTGGTCGGCTACGGTTCTGCCTCGGGCATTCCGCCCGCCTTCCGGGCGGTCGACGGCGGGCAACCCGGAGAGCTGATGGGTTTCGCGTCGGCGGCCGGCGATTTCAATCGCGACGGGTATTCCGATCTCCTCGTCGGCGCACCGGGCTACGACCTGAACTACGGGCAGGAGGGAAGGGCCCTGATCTTCGTGGGAGGCCCGGGTGGACTCGGCGCGGGTGCGGTGTGGTCGCGCAGCGGAAGCGGCGTGTCCCAGGCGAGCGCCGACATCAACTACGGGAATTCGGTCGCCGCCGTGGGCGACGTGAACGGCGACGGGTATGGGGACTGGGTCGTCGGCGCGCCGGGGGGCCTGCGCAACGGAGGTCCGCCGTACGAAGGGGTCGCGGTCCTCTATTACGGTGCGGCGAGCCTCACCGGTCTGCTCGAGGGTTGGGCCACCGAAGGCGACCAGGACCACGCCGGGTACGGACGAAGCGTCGCGGCGGCGGGGGACGTCAACGGCGACGGATACGACGACTTCGCCGTGGGCGCACGCGACTGGGACGAAGGGGCGTCGGGTACCCAGGGCAAGTTGTGGCTGTACCTCGGATCTCCGGTCGGGGTCTCCAGCGCCGCGTCGTGGACGCAGACCGGAGGCGTGACGAACGGATTCGCCGCTTCGGCCTCGGCCGGGGACTTCGACGGCGACGGGTTCTCCGATCTGCTGGTCGGCGCGCCGTACGAGTCGCTGAACAGGGGAGCGGCTCACGTCTACTACGGCAACGGCGGGCGTGGCGCGCGACGCCTCGGGCGTCAGGCGTACCAGGGGAACGTGCTGCGCCCGGTCGCGGCGCTCGGGATGATGGACACCACCGGATTCAACGCCAGGATCGAAGCGGGGAGCCCCGCGGGGCGCTCGCGCGTCGCGGTACAGGTCGAGCCGAAGCCGTTCGCCGTTCCCTTCGACGGGCTCGGCGTCGGGAGCGACGGCTCCCAGATCATGGGACCGGGGGGCGCCCCGGTTTCCTTCGCCGTCACCTTCGCCGCGCTGGCGGTGAACACGCCGTACAAGTGGCGTTACCGCGTGCGAACGGCGAATCCCGCCTTCCCGAGGACACCGTGGCTCGCGTTCCGTGCGATGGGGAGCACTCAGACCGACTTCCGCACCGTGTGCGGGCTCTGGTATGGCGACGCGGACGGCGACGGTTACGGCAGGTCGTCCGACGTGTCGACCGCGTGTTCTCCCCCCGCGGGGTACGTCGCCCAGAGCGGCGATTGCGACGACGGAAACGGGGCGATTCATCCGGGAGCGGCGGAGCTTTGCGACGCCGTGGACAACGACTGCGACCGCGTCGTGGACGACGGAGCCCCGCGCCCGCTCGTCACCGGACTCGTCGCGACCAAGATCCCCGATCCCTCGCCGTACAAGGTGAGCTGGAGCTGGACCGCCGCGCCCGGGGCCACGTCCTACGACGTCCTGAGGATCTGGCTCGACGACGTCCGCGCGATCGGAGGATTCACCGTGGACGCCGACTGCGCCTGCACCGCGGACGACCTGGTCGGAACGTCCGTCGTCGAGGAAGGCTCGATCGGGGTCCCGCCCCCGTGGAGCGAGGCCTACCTCGTCCGGGCGAACTCGGTCTGCGGGGCGACGTACGACAGCGGCTCCCCGTCCCAGGCCTTCTCCCGCGACGGCGTGAGCGCGAATCCGGGAGCGTGTCCCTGAACGGGGGCGCGCATAATCACGAGCCACCGATGAGCACCCGCATCGCGCTTCTCGAGGACGACCCCCGCTACCGCGCCGGGCTGGCGGACCTTCTGTCCGTCGAGCCCGGCTTCGAGGTGGTCGCCGTCTTCGACGCGGTGAAGCCGTTCCTCGAGGCCGTGCGAGAAGAAGAAGCGCCGTGGGATCTCGTGATCTCGGACCTGGGCCTACCCGACGGGAAGGGCGTGGACGCGATCCGTGAGGTCAAGCGGGTCGCTCCGACGGTCACCGTCGTCGCCGTGACCGTCTTCGAGGACCCCGACACCATCCTCGAGGCGATCTGCGCGGGGGCCGACGGGTACCTGCTCAAGCGCACCGGAGCGGAGGAGGTCGTGGCGCAGATCCGCGTCGTCCTCGCCGGCGGCTCGCCCCTGACCCCCGCGGTGGCCAAGACCGTCGTGGGGCTCCTGCGAGGGCCGCACGCTCCGGTCCACGCTCCCGGCGAACTGGACCTTTCGGAGCGGGAACGCGAGGTATTGCGCCTTCTCGCCGAGGGGCTGCTCTACAAGCAGGTCGCGGCGGCCCTCGAGCTGAGCGTCGAGACCGTCAAGACCTACGTCCGCCGGATCTACCGGAAGCTGCAGGTCCAGACGGTCGCCCAGGCGGTCCACCGGGCGATGCGCCGCGGGCAGATCTGAGCCGTATCCTTCCGCCATGAACCGGCCCTGCCTCGCGCTCGCGTTGAGCGCGCTCGTCTCCGCCCGGGCGTCGGCCGTCGAGCGGCTCGTGCGTTCGTTCGACTCGCCCGGCGGCGCGGCGAACGTCGGACGCACGAGCCTCGACCAGGACGCCGACGGATACCTGTGGGTCGGGTCGGAGGCGGGCCTGTTCCGATTCGACGGGTACGAGACCCGGCCGATCGCCCAGGGGACCTTCTCCGTCATCGAAGGGTGCGGCGCGCGCGGCCGGGTGCTCGTCAATCAGGGCGGCGTCCACCTGTTCCGCACCGCGCCGGGCGGCCTCGAGCCGGTCGAAACGCCGATCCCTCAACCCTTCGCGGACTTCAGGCACACCGTCTGCGACGACGGCGGAACCCTCTGGTTCCTCTCCGGCGACACGATCTGGCGACTCGAGCCGGGCGGCGCCTCGTCGAGGGTTCCCCTGACGCTGGGGGACGGCGAGAGGCTCTACCGCCTGTCCCGCGGCCGTGGGAGCTCGATCGTGGTGGGAACCGACCGGCGCGTCGCGGAACTTGCGGTCGACGGAAGCCTCCGGGAGATCGCCGCGCTGCCGCACGTCGCGCGCGCGGTTGCGCGCGGCGATGGATCGTGGGTGTTCTTCGCATTCGACCCGAGGACGCGCTGGGGAGTGTGGACGGCGCGGGACGGCGTGGCGGCGAAACGGTTCGACATCCCCGGTCTCCCCGCGGGGCTCGTGGTCCGCGGCGAGGCGATCTGGGCGTCGTTCGACTACGGGATGATCGTCGCGCGCCCCGATCGATCGGTCGAGTTCCTCCGCTCGACGCCGGCCGAGCCCACGGGGGGAGCGATCCTCCTGGACCGTGAGGGGAGCCTCTGGGCGGCGAGCCCGCGAGGGCTCCGGCAATACCCCGAGCCCGACACCGTCGGGCTGCACCCTCCAGAATCGGTCCTCTTCACCCGGTACCTGCGGCTCGACCGCGGCGGCGTCGAGATCAGCTCCTGGTCGGGTCGTTACCGCGCGGTGGCGACCGGGACCGGTCTCGCGCTGTTGCCGACGCCCCTTCAGGGGGTCGCGGCGGCGTGCACGGACGCCGGCGGCCGGCAGTGGACGGTGACCGACCACACGTTCGTCGTCGTGGCCCCGGGAGGGGCCGAGCGCCGCCCCGCCTACCCCGGCGTCTACGACCTCCATCCGTGCGCGTCGGGGGACGACGGCGCGATGTGGATGCCGACAAACGCCGGGTTGTTCCGGCTCGGGCGCGACGCGCCGGCGCCTTCCAAGGTCCTCGATGGGGCAACGACGGCGGTGGTGGTGCTCCCCACCGGGGAGGTCCTCGCGGCGCGCGAGAGGGAGGCGTGCGCGTCGCGCGACGGCGTGGCTTGGTCCTGCGTACCCCTCGAGGCGGCGGGGTTGGCTCCCTGGACGCTGCACGTGGCGACGTCGGGGAACGTCTACGCGGCGGGACCCGGCGCTCGCGGGATCCTGCGGCGCGGAAGTGACGGCTCGTGGGCCGACGTCGCGGTCGATCCTCCGCTCGGTGGGCTTCCCGTACGGCTGGCGCCGTCCCCCCGCGGCGGGATCTGGATCGCCGCATCCGGCGAGGTGGTCCGCGCGATCGAAGACATTCCGGGGGTCCTGCGCGTCGTCGAGCGACTCGGGGCGTCTCAGGGGTTCCCCGGGGTCGGTGGAACCGACGTCCTGGAGCTGGACGACGGCACGGTCTGCGTCGGCGCGGGGGTCTCCCTCGTGCGGATCCCCGCCGCCGCACGCGACCGGAGCGCGCCGATCGGACGCCTGGTGATCACGGGGGCGACGGTGGACGGCGCGTCCGTGGATCCGTCGAAGCCGTTCGAGCTCCCCTTCCGGCGCAACCGGCTCGAGCTTCATGCCTCCGCGCTGACGTTCCGGGACCCCTCGTCGGTTCGATACCGGCACCGGCTCCGCCCCGGCGACCGGTGGTCGGATCCGGTCGTCGATCCGCATCTCCGCTTCTTCGACCTGCCCCACGGACGATACGACCTCTCGCTTCAGGCGAGCCTGGACGGATCGACGTGGATCGACGCCCCCGCACCGGTGCGGTTCCGGATCGACGAGCCGTGGTATCTCAGCCGCCTGTTCTTCGCCCTCCTCGCGGGCGTCGCCGCCGGGTCGGCTTGGATCGCCGCCAGGATCCGTGCAGGGCGAAGACGCGTGCTCGAGGAGCAGCGCCGACGCATCGCGATGGACCTCCACGACGCGATCGGCTCGGGGCTCGGCACGATCGGCCTGCTCGCCGGGCCCCTTCGCGAGGCGGGCGCGCCCATCGCGGCGATCGCCGCGGAGCTGGGCGTTTCCCTCGCGGACATCGTCTGGTCGCTGCGGGAGAGCTCCGGGTCGCTCGAGGCGGTGGCCGAGCACCTGCTCCAGCGCGGACGCGCGATGTTCGCGGAGGGGGCGGCGGAGATCCGGTTCGACTTTCCCGGAACCTGGCCCTCGCGCGAGCTGTCGCTCCCGCTGCGGCGCAACCTCGTGCTGATCGCCCTCGAGGCGATGCACAACGCCGCGCGGCACTCCGGGGCGGGGCGCGTCACGCTCCGCCTGGCGCGGGAGGGACACGGCTGGATCCTCGAGGTCGTCGACGACGGGCGAGGGCTCGGGGGACCGACCCGTCCCGGCGGCGGGATGGGCCTGGGCAACATGCGCCGACGCGCCGAAGACATCGGCGCCCGGCTCGAGATCGCGTCGCCGCCGGGCGGGGGGACGTGCGTGCGGGTGAGGTTCGCGCTCTAGGGCGCGCAGTCGCCGTCGCCGGGATAGCGGATCGACCCGGCGCTGGAGACGCCGTAGACGGGGGTGCCCGGGGCCTCCCTCGCGAGGAAGTAGACCCCGCGACGACAGTCCGAGACGACGGAGCGATCGGTGGCCCGGTCCACGAGGAGGTCGTTCGCCACGCACTCCATCGTGCCGAGGAGGACGGTGCCGCCGCTCTCGAAGAAGGAGTCGAGGCTCCCGGCGACGATGTCCCACGCGTTCGGCGCGTTGGACGCGCTCCCGCACGCCCCCTTGTCCACGAACACGAGCGGCTCCGGAGAGCCGGGCTGCACGCGGACGCAAACCTCCGGCGCCGAACGGTTCGGAGAAAGGTCCTCGCTCCGGACGGCGAGGAGCACCTGGACGGTCGCCGCAGCATTCGGCTGGAGCGTACCGAGATCCCTTCGCTGCGCGCCGGCGACCTCGTCGGGGCCGAGGGTCGTCTGGTTCCCGAGGGTGTCGTTCTCGACGTCGAGGTGGAGCCCGGTCGCGGGGCGGCCGTCGTGGCCCCGGTAGGAGCCGAGCCCCCAGTCCGCCGGGGCGAGGTCCATCGACATCCCGATCCGGTCCGAGAACAGGCATCCGGTCGGAGTGCCGTCGATCGCGCCGGTGTTCTGCGATCGCTGCGTGACGTCGTATCGCCACGTCGAGAGGGCCCCCGCGTAGGAGGCGCTGTCGTAGGCGGCGAGGACCGTATCCCGCTCGTCGTTGGCGGGATGGCCGTGCAGGAACGTGTAGAAGCGCACTCCCGTCAGCGGCGTCGTGCGGAGGTTCCGGATCGTGTAGGTCGTGCGGAGCACGTAGCGGTTGCTCAGGACCGAGCCGCCGATCTCCCCCATCGGGGTGCCGGTCGACGTGTCCACGAAGTCGTGGTCCAGGCGGATCTCGACGTCCGCGTTGGCGATCACCGAATACCCCTCGGGAAGGCCGTCGGCGTCGGAGTCGAACGGGAAGCTCAGCGGCTCGACGACCGTGAAATTCGAGTTCGTGGTCCAGGTGGGGTAGGTGAACTCCGGTTCGAGCCACATCGAGCGTTCGGGGAGGGTCAGCGGGATGCCGTCGTATCCGATCGCCGCCGCCCACTCCCCGGAGATCATCTCGTGGATCCAGTCCACGGGGAACGGACCCGAGGTGTAGATCAGGTAGTCGCTGTACCCGTAGTCGGACAGGTCGATCGCCCAGTCGGGGGTCGCGTAACGTTGCTGCGCGACGACGGGGGAACCGGCGAGGAGGACGAGCAGGAGCCGTGAGGCGCGCATGGGATTCCCTCCCGGGATCCCCGGACGGTACGGACGACGTCCGGGAGGGACAAGTCCCCCGAAAGGGGGACAGCGCGCGTTACTTCGCGGCTTTCGCCGTCGTCTTGGCGGTCGCCTTCTTGGCGGACTTCTTCTTCGCGGGTTTGGCGGGAGCGGCGGTGTCGCTGGGCTGGACCGAGAGCATCTTGGTCACGAACTTGCGCGTGCCGGCGGTATCGAAGTCGATCACCGTGTAATCGGCGTCCGTCGAGGCGATCGTCCCGTCCCCGAAGACCGGGTGAACGACCCGATCGTTGGCGGAGAAGGTCGTGGTGGCTTTGCTCATGCGCGCCTCACGGCCCCAGGAAAGGTGGAGCCCGCCCGCAGAATAGCAGAAAAAGCTTGAAAATGGCTCACAAACAGCGGGTCCGCGGGTAGACTCCCGCCGATGCGCGCCCGTGGGCTCGTCCTCGCGACCGTTCTCGTGTTCTTGGCGTGTACGCCGAAACCGGCGCCCGCGCCCTTCCACGGCCTGCCGTTCGTCGAGAACGACTTCGACGCGGCCCTCGCGAAGGCGAGAGCGGCGGCGGTCCCGATCTTCGTCGAGGTGTGGGCCCCCTGGTGACACACCTGCCGCTACATGCGGGCGACGGTCTTCACGGACCCGGCGCTCGCACGGCACGCCGGACGGTTCGTCTGGCTCTCGATCGACACCGAAAACGAGAAAAACGTCGGCTTCCTCGAGAAGTACCCCTGGGAGGCCGTGCCGACCTTCCAGGTCCTCGACCCGAAGACCGGCGACGTCGTCTACCGCTGGCTCGGCGCCGTCGACGCGGCGGCGCTGGCGAAGCGGTTCGACGAGGCGGAGCTCGCGCTGAAGGAGGCGCGCCCCGACGGCGCACCAAAGCTCCCGTCGAGCGCCGACTCGGAAGTCCTCGCCCTCGCGATGGCCGGGAAGAACGACGAGTGCCTCGCGGCGGCATCCGCACGTTGGGACACCCTTCCCCCCGGGGGGGAGAAGGCGGGGGTCGCGGCGCTCGGGCTCGACTGCGCCCTCTCGCTGAAGTCCGAAGCGGCGGCGATCTTCGAGGCGCGCGTGAAGGAGGCGACGGCGTACCCGGGTCTTCTCGACGACGACCGTTCGAGCCTCTTCGGCGCGCTGGTGGACGCGCGCGACCGGCAGCAGGACGAGGCGGGGGGGAAGGCGGCGGCGCTCGCCTGGCTCGACTACCTCGACGCGCAGGCGAAGTCGGCCGGAAGCGTCGAGGCACGTGCGGCCCTCGACGGCCATCGGGTCTCGGCCGCGATGCGCGCGGGGGACCCGGCGCGGATGATCCCGGCCCTCGAGGCGTCGGTGCGCGACCTCCCGGAGGACTACAACCCTTCGGCGCGCCTGGCGATGCTCCTGCGCGAAGCGGGCCGGCTCGACGAGGCGCTCGCCGCGTCGGACCGGGCGTTGTCGAAGGCCTACGGCCCCCGCAAGCTCAACCTCTTCGACGCCCGCGCGACGATCCTCGAGAAGAAGGGGGACGCGGAGGGGGCGAAGGCCGTCCTGAGGCAGGCGCTGGCCTACGCGCAGACCCTTCCCGAGGCGCAGCGGTCGAAGGGGATGATCGGACGGATCGAAAAGCGGCTGGGCGGTTAGCGTCCCGCCCGGGGGGACCACCTACAATCCTCCCGCGCTCCGGGAGGTGCCCCGTGTTCAAGGTCGAAGGTCTGGCCAAGCGCTACGGCGACGTGCGCGCGGTCGACGGGATCACGTTCGATGTTCGCAGGGGCGAGGTCTACGGCCTGCTCGGTCCCAACGGCGCCGGGAAATCCACGACGATGGCGATGTTGTCGGGCCTCCTGCGCCCCGACGAGGGGCGGATCCTCTTCGACGGGATCGACCTCGCGGCGGAACCGGTGAAGGTCAAGGCGCGGCTCGGGATCGTGCCGCAGGAGCCCGCGCTCTACGAGACGTTGTCCGCCCGGGAGAACCTGAAGTTCTGGGCGGGGATCTACGGACTTTCGGGGGCCGCCCTCGACAAGGCGGTCGACCGCGTCCTCGACGAGACGGCGCTGGCGGCCCGCGGCAAGGAGCCGGTCAAGACCTTCTCGGGGGGGATGAAGCGGCGACTGAACCTCGGCATCGGCCTCGTGCACGCCCCGCAGGCGGTGCTGATGGACGAGCCGACGGTGGGGATCGATCCGCAGGCGCGCGCGAACCTCCTCGAGGTCGTGCGGCGGGTCGCCGAGGCCGGGACGACGATCGTCTACACGACCCACTACCTCGAGGAGGCCGAGAGCCTGTGCGACCGCATCGGAATCCTCGACCACGGGAAGATCCTCGCGGAAGGGACGCTCGCCGAGCTCAAGCAGCGGCTGGGCGATCGCGAGGTCGTGCTCGTGCACGGTCGCTTCGACGCGGAGGCGGCGCGCGCGGCGCTGTCGGGGGTCGCGGGGGCGCAGGTGCTCTCCGCCGACGAGGGGAAGCTGCTCCTCTCCGTCGCGGGGGGAGGGCGCGCGGCGGTCGAGCTCCTGCAGCGGGTGCTCGGCGGGGGCTTCGAGGTCGACGGCGTGGAGATCCGGCCGCCGAGCCTGAACGCGCTCTTCCTCGACCTCACCGGCCGTGAGCTTCGCGACTGATGCGGACGGTCTTCCGCCTCGTCGCCAAGGACCTCGCGCGCAAGCGGCGCGCGCCGCTGGGGTTCGTCGTCGTGTTGCTCTTCCCCGTGGTGTTCGCCGCGCTGCTGGGCCTGGCCTTCGGCCGGGGCGACGGACCGCCGAAGATCCGACTGCTCCTGCAGAACCGGGACGACGGCTTCCTCTCGCGAGCCCTGGCTTCGGCGTTCACCTCCGAGCGGTCGGCGGAGTTCCTCGACGTGCGTGTGGTCGGGGACGAAGGGCGCGCCATCCTCGACCGGGGCGGTGCCTCCGCGCTGCTCGTGATCCCCGAGCACTTCACGACCGACCTGCTCGAGGGCGAACCGATCACCCTCTCGCTCGTGCGCAACCCCGCGGAGGGGATCCTCCCCGAGATCGCCGAGCAGCTCGCGGCGATCCTCGCCGACGGGCTCGACGCGTCGTCGCGGGTGCTGCGCGGACCGCTCGCAAGGATCCGCGGCTTCGCGAGCGACGGCAAGGTCCGGATCGAGGACGCCGCGATCGCCGACGTCGCGGTCGAGGTCAAGCGCACGATCGAAGGCGCCGAGAGCCTCGTGTTCCCGCCGGTCATCACCCTGGAGGGGGCGTTCGGCGCCGACGCGAAGGAGCAGGCGGCAGGAACGCGGGGATTCGGCGACGTGTTCCTGCTCGTCCTTCCCGGAGTCGCCGTCTACGCGTTGTTCCTGCTCGGCGACCAGGGAATGCGCGACCTTCTCACCGAGTCCACCGAGGGCACGTTGCGACGCCAGCTCGCGGGACCCGTCCGTCCGGCGACGATCGTCGCGGGGAAGGCACTGTATTCCGGCGCGCTCTCCGGGATCGGTCTCGTCGTGTTGACGTTCGTCGGCGCGCTCGCCCTCCGCCGGGGCGTCGACCCGGTCGGATACCTCGCGATGGGCGTCGGGACGATTCTCGCGGTCACCGGGGTCGCATCGGTGCTCTACGGCTTCGCGCGCACCGAGCGCCAGGGGGCGACGACGTCGTCGGTCGTCTACCTCGTCCTGGCGTTCGCCGGCGGCGCGTTCTTCCCGATCTCCAATCTCCCCGCGGCCCTCCGGACGTTTTCGGCGATCTCGCCGTTTCGCTGGGGCACGGAGGGGTTCCGCGCGCTGCTCGAGCCGGGCGCCGGGGCAGGCGCGGTGATGCCTCACGCCGGGATCCTGGCGGCGATCGGGGTCGCGTCCCTGGCGATCGGCTCTTGGGCCCTCTCGCGGACCGCCCGCCGCGGGGGAGCGGCGTGAGACGCGTCCTCCACATCGCGGCGAACGACCTGCGCCTGACCCTGCGCGACCGCGCGGCGTTCTTCTGGCTGCTGCTGCTCCCCGTCGGGATGATGTGGATCTTCGGGAGCATGGGCGGCGGACCGCGCAAGGCGGCGCTCACCGTCGTCGACCGGGACGGGGGCTGGGTGGCGAAGGCGCTCTGCGAGCGACTCGACCTCCCCGGCGTCGAGTTGACCGTCGTCGCCGACGAACCCGCCGGGAAACCTCCGCTCCGAAAACTGGTCCTCCCGCCCGGATTCACGGAGAACGTCCTCGCCGGAAGGCAGCAGCGGCTCGAGGTCGAGGCGGCCGAGGGAGCCAACTCCGACTACACGCGCGCCGCCGACGCCTACGTGTTGCGCGCGATCGTGAAGACGCTCGCGGCGATCGTCGAGCTGCGGCGCGACGGGATCCCCGCCGATCCCGCGGCTGCGATGGCGGCGCTCGCCTCGCGCGAGCCGCTCGTGAAGCTCGAGGTCTCGACGGCGGGATCCGGGCGGCCGGTCCCCTCGGGGCGGGCGCAGAGCGTGCCCGGCATCCTGACGATGACGGTCCTCATGATGACGGTCATCTACGGCGCCGTGTTCCTCACCCTCGAGAAACGCGACGGAACCCTCCGCAGGCAGCTCGCGGGGCCGTTGACCCCGGGGCAGGTGTTCGCGGGGAAGGTCCTCGGACGGGTCTACGTCGCGGCGATGCAACTCGTGGTGCTGCTCGGGTTCGGCCGGTTCCTGTTCGGGGTCGATCTCGGGCGCTCTCCCGCCGGACTGGCCCTGCTGATCGGGGCGTACGCGTTCTGCGTCGCGGCCGTCGCGACCCTCTTCGGGGCGTGGCTGAGATCCCCCGAACAGGCCTCCGCGATCGGCTGGCTGGCGTCGATGGTGATGGCGGCGCTGGGCGGGTGCTGGTGGCCGTCGGAGGTGGTGCCGCGCTGGTTGTGGCAGGTGGCGCACGTCTTCCCGACGGCCTGGGCGATGGACGGTTTTCACGCGTTGATCAGCTTCGGAAAGGGGATCGACGGCGTGGCGGTCCCCTCCGCCGCGCTCTTCGGGATGGGAATCATCATTCTCATCGTTGGTCGGCGTATTCGGGGATTGTGGGGGGAGTAGAGGGACCCCTCCCCCTCCGACCGAAGTGACCCCACGATGTCGTCCAGCGGCCCCGTTCGGCGTATGTAAACCGGACTTGACCCTTTTTCCTGGAGGTACGGCTACATGAAGTGGTTCACCCGGATCGCGGTCCTCTCGGCCCTCGCCCTCGGCGCGGCGGCCCTGTTCCTTCCCGCCCCGACGGTCGAGGCGGCTCCGGCCGAAAAGACGACCAAGGTCGCGACGCTGACCTGCCCGAACGGCTGGCGCGGGAGCGGCGGCGGCACCTACGGCGGCGTCTCGTTCAGCCTGGCCTGCGCCTACGGCAAGGACGCCGTGACCCTCGAAGGGGTCGTCGGGACCGAATACGGCTTCCGCATGGGCTCGCAGAGCTTCGGCGGCGCCGTCGACTGCTTCTTCTCGGGGGACGAAGCGCGCGTCTCCGAGAGCTGCGGCGAGGTCAAGTTCGTCGTTCGCTGACCCGGAAGGGGCCGGGCCTCCCGCGAGGTCCGGCCCCCGCTGGTCGCCGCCCCCCGACGGGCCTACCATGGCTCCAGGCCCCGGTCCTCGGGAAGGAGGTGGCGTCATGAATCGCCGATCCCAGGCCGGCCTCGCCGGTCTCGTGTCCCTCACCCTTCTCTGCGTCGGCTGCGCCTCGAAGGACCTCCGGGCGAAGCTCGACGACCGCGAGCGACAACTCCAGCGCAACGACCAGCTCCTCGCGAGCCTGCAGCTGCGGGTCTGCGAGCTCGAGGCGACCCTCGCGGAGACGCAGGTGGCCTACGACGACGCGGCGCGCGAGAACCGGGAGCTGGCGACCGCGTTCCTCGCGGCTCAGGCGAAGCTCTCCGCCGTGCAGAACGAGCGCGACGAGGCGATCGCGGCGATGCGAGCGGAGGCGGACGATCGCGACCGCGCGGCCGCCGCGCGTGCGGAGCTGGCCGGGGCCAAGCTCGGCCTTTACGGACGCGAGATCGCGGACCGCGACGCGAAGCTGTCGCTGAAGGACGCCGAGGCCGCGGAGCTCGAGCGATCGATCGCGATCCTCGAATCCAACGCCCTCGCCAACGGCGACACGATCGAGTCGTTGTCGGGGGAGAAGGCGGCGATCTCCGCGGACCTCGAGGCGGCGCTGGCGAGCCGGACGAAGATCGCGGTGCTCCTCGGTGTCCTGCTGGCGTGCTTCGTGGCGGTTTCGGTCGCGGAGTTCGTGGCCGTGAGGCGCGCGAGGCACGCGCACGCGTAGACGCTGAGGTTACACTGGGCGTTACCGCAGGGTGTCACTGCGGAACCGCCGGCCACGACGCAGGTCCGCGACGGAACTTAGGCACTTGACGGGGCGTTCCCGCCGCCGTTTACTCACTCCGACATCCCACCCGCCCTGAGGGGAGAGCGGGCCCACTTCCATCGCCTGCGATCGAGGCTTCGGCCCGCGCATCGCGACGCCGTACGCCTCGGCGAGGAGGGTCCCATGTCGAGAGTGATCCCGCGTTCGTTCCTGTTGTCCTTCGCGGTCCTCGCCGCGACCGTCGGCGTCGCGGCGGATCCCGAGCCGAAGGTCCCGTGCGGCGAAGGGGGCGCCGTCTGGGCGGCGATGACCACGGGACCGGCGGAAACGAGGGAGGCCGCAACGGCCGAATTCGCGAAGGCGATCGGCGCCGCGCCGGGGCCGATCCAGACCGACGACGTCCCTGCGTGTCCCGAGCTCACGGGGTGCTACGGCGTGTCGAGCTGCGGGAACTCGACTCCGTGCCGCATCAACGGCGAGTCGTCGAGCGACACGGGCTCGTCGTCGTGCGTTCTCCCCGGCGGGCAGCAGGTGAACTGCTTCAACGGCAAGACCATCCACGTGTTGACGGGACCGTGCACCCCGTGTCCTTGCTGCACCCAGGGGACTTGCATGTGTACGGGGTCGTGCCCGAACTACCAGAGCTTCCGTTGCGAATGATCTGACGGCGCGCGTCCCGCGGGGCGAGGCGCCCCGCGGGACGCCTCCGGGAGCTCGGAGGTCTACGCCCCGCTGCTCACCACCATCACGCACGCGTGGTGCACCGCCTTGAACGGCGCCTTCGCGACGTACGCGAGAACGGCGTCGTCGAAGCTCCCGTCCTGCAGCCACACCGCCGGGAAGCCGAGCTCCGCCGCCTCCCGGAGGACCGCGAGCGTGACCGGCGGCGGGGTGACCATCACCACGATGTCGACGGGGCGCTCGACCTGCGCGAGGGAGCGGGCGACCGGAAGGTCGGCGATCGTCGTCTCCCGGGGATTCACGGGGAGGACCGTGTACCCCTTCCGCACCAGGTTGCGGACGATGATGTTCCCGTATTTTTCCGGGTTGTTGCTGGCCCCCACCACCGCGATCCGCGCGCGCGGGCTCTTTCGGCGCAGGGTTTCGAGGATTGCCGGGTCCATCGCGACTCCTCCCGAGGACGGGCAGGGTACACTTCCCGTTCTCGCACGGGGGGATCCATGCGGCGCACGCTCGCCTCGATCGCGTCCATCGTGTTCGTTTCGGGGGCCGTCCTCGCGGGCGGCGTCGTCCGACAACTCACCTCCGAGACCACCACCGTGGCCGCTCCGGCGTCGCTCGACGACGCGGGGACCGCGGTCTACACGGGGGCGTCGGCGGATCTTGCCGGGACCAACCCCGCGCACGCCTTTCAGCTGTGGAGGTTCGATCCGGCGACCGGGGCGTCGGCGCAGCTGTCGAGCGACCCGCGGGGATTCGGTGCGACCGTTTCGGTCAGCGACGACGGCTCGTGGCTGGCGTTTCCCTCTCCCGCCGATCCGCTGGGGACCAACCACGATCGCGGGATCGAGCTGTTCGTGATGCGCTCGGACGGGACGCAGCTGGCGCAGCTGACGAACGACCCGGCCCCGAACGGAGGGAGCGTGGGGTCGGTCGCGATCTCGGGGGACGGGACGCGGATCGCCTTCACGTCGAACACGGATCCGCTGGGGACCAACGCCGCGAACCGGTCCGAGCTCTTCGTGGTCGACCGCTCGGGCGCGAACCTCCGCCAGCTCACGACGACGACGACCGGGTCCATCGGGGGGATCTCGATCAGCGACGACGGGACGCGGATCGCCTTCTCCCACTCCGGGGACCTCGCGGGCGCCAACGCCGACCTCGGCGGCGAGATCTTCGCGATCCTCGCGGACGGGACGGGGCTGCGGCAGCTCACGACGACGCCGGCCCCGTACGCCGCCGGCTCCCCCTCGCTCGCGGGCGGGGGATCGCGCATCGCGTTCCAGTCCGACGCCGACCCGTTCCTGACCAACGCGAACCACCAGGACGAGATCTTCGCGGTGGACTGGGCGGGGACGGGGCTCCGGCAGGTGACGCGCACCACGGTGTTCCTGGGCTTTCTCGGGGAGCCGGCCTCGCAATCGCCGTCGATCACCGACGACGGGATCACGATCGTCTACCACTCGAACCAGAGCGCGTTGTTCCCGCCCCTCAACCTCGACGGCAACTACGAGATCTTCCGGATCCGTTTCGACGGGACCTCGCGTGCGACGCTGACGTCCTCCGCGTTCGAGGCGGGGAGCCTCCTTCCGGTCGTGTCGGGGAGCGGCAACCGCGTCGCGTTTTATGCGGTCGGAACGAACGTGGCGCTGCGCGTCGTCGACGGCACGGGTGGATCGGGGCGCGACCTCGTGTCCTTCGACCTCAAGTTCGTCGGCGACCCGGCGATCACCCCCGACGGGACACGGTCGGTCTTCACGCGCTCGACCGGCCTGTTCGGCGGATCCCAGGTCTGGCGCGTCGAGGCGGACGGCACCGGCCTCGCGCAGGTGACGGCGCTCGCGTCCGGAAGCGCGGCGTCGCCCTCGATCGCCGCCGACCGCAACACGATCGTCTACGCCGCCGACTCGAACCCCACCGGCGGGAACGCCGACGGCTCGACCGAGATCTTCAAGGTCCTCGCGGACGGGTCGGGGACGGTGCAGGTCTCGAACGGGGCCTCCGGGACGACGTCGTCGAATCCGGTCGTCGCGGCGAACGTGCCGGTCGTCGTCTTCGACTCCGACGCCGATCTCACCGGGGGGAACGCCGACGCGTCCGTCGAGGTGTTCAAGGCGAATCTCGACGGGAGCGGGGTGGTGCAGCTCACGAACGGGATCGCGGGGACGACGAGCGCGAGGCCGCGCGTCGACGCCTCGGGAACGTGGGTCGTCTTCGAATCGGACGTCACCGGCACGTACGAGGTGTGGCGCGTCCGGACCGACGGCAGCGGGCTGCAGCAGCTGACCACCGATGCGGTGACGCCGTCGCGGTCGCCCGACGTGGACGCTTCGGGCTCGCGGGTCGTCTGGCAGAAGGGTGGACAGATCGTCGCGTGGGACGACGTCACGTCGGTCGCCCGGGCGCTCACCGCCTTCGCCACGGGCACGTCCGGGGGCGCGCGCCTCAGCGGGGACGGATCGTGGGTAGTCTTCTCCTCCGACGCGCCGGTTTTCGAGTCCGACCCCGACGCGCCGAGCGATCTCTATCGCGTTCCGTTCCTCGGCGGCGGGATCGAGCGGATCGGGGGGCTTCGATTCGGTGCCCTCGGCGGGATCGGGGGGCTTCTCGGCGGGGGCGGCGGGGCCGCCGCAGTCGACGGCGCCGGGATCGTGTCGCTGTTCTCCGGAATCGGCGATTTCACCCTGGGGAACCCCGACGGGCTTCCCGAGCTCTGGGCGATCGACCGGGCCGCCGTTCCGGTCCTCGAGGTCGGCCGGGAGGCCCCGACCCTTCTGCGCTGGTCCGTCGAGTCCGGCCCGGTCCGTTACGACGCGGTCCGCGGCGACGTCGCGAACCTCCGCTTCGTCGGCTCGACGGTCGACCTCGGGCCGGTGAGCTGCCTCGAGAACGACTCCCCGGACACGACGACCGACGGGTTCGGCGATCCCGATACGCCGCCCCCCGGACGGGTCTTCTTCTTCGTGACGCGCGGGAGCGTCGGCGTCGACGCGGGCCCGGGGTCCTACGGGACGTCGAAGGACGGCAGGGAGCGCCTCGCCGGGAGCGGAGGGTGCAACCCCTGACGCTCCGTCGCGAGCTCCTCTCGCGACGGATGCTAAGGTGCGGCCGGAAGAGAGGTTTCCATGCCGTTCTCCCGGTTCCCGCTTCATCCGGACCTGATCAGGGGCGTTCGCGAGCTGGGCTTCCAGCGTCCGACGCCGATCCAGGAGCAGTCGATCACCCCCGCGTGCGAGGGGAAGGACCTCCTGGCGTGCGCGTCGACCGGCAGCGGCAAGACCGCCGCGTTCGTGTTGCCGATCCTCAACCGCCTGATCCCCAAGAAGCGCGGGACGACGCGGGCGCTGATCCTGACGCCGACGCGCGAGCTCGCCGCGCAGATCCAGTCGCATCTCGAATCGCTCGCCGTCCACACGCCGGTCACCGGCGCGGCGGTGTTCGGCGGGGTCGGGATGGGACCGCAGGAGCACGCGTTGCGCTCGGGGGTGGACGTGATCGTCGCCACCCCGGGACGCCTGCTCGACCACCTCAGCCGGTCGTACGCGCGGTTCAACGCCCTCGAGGTGCTCGTCCTCGACGAGGCCGACCGGATGCTCGACATGGGGTTCCTCCCCGACATCCGCAGGATCCTCAGGCAGCTCCCGACGAAACGGCAGACGCTTTTCTTCAGCGCCACGATGCCCCGCGAGATCGCCCAGCTCGCGCAGGAGATGCTGCATCACCCGGTGACGATCAACCTCGAGCGCAAGTCGCAGCCGGCGGTCGGGATCACGCAGGCGGTCTACCCCGTCGGGCGCGAGCTGAAGGCGGCGCTCCTCGCCGAGCTGATCGCCCGGGACCTCGTCCACGACGCGATCGTCTTCACACGGACCAAGCACCGGGCGAACCGCGTGGCGGATTTCCTCGAGAAGCGCGGGATCTCCACGGCGCGCATCCACGGCAACCGCAGCCAGGGGCAGCGCACCGCGGCCCTCGAGGGGTTCAAGGCGGGGACCTACAAGATCCTGGTCGCGACCGACATCGTCGCGCGGGGGATCGACGTGGAGGAGCTCGGCCACGTGATCAACTTCGACGTGCCGGTCGAGCCCGCGGCGTACATCCACCGCGTCGGGCGCACCGCGCGCGCGGAGGCGACCGGCGACGCGTTCACCTTCGTCTCCCCGGAAGAGGAGCCCGATCTCCGCGCGATCGAGAAGGCGATCGGGCGCGCGCTTCCGCGCGTGACCCTGCCGGGCTTCGACTACAGCAGCCGTCCCGCAGAGAAGCTCGAGATCCCGATCGCGCAGCGGCTCGCCGCCCACCGGGCGCAGCGGCGCCAGGGGCAGGGCGGAAAGCCCCCGTCCAAGCCCAAGCCGAAGGGGCCGCGCCGCGGGGGCGGCGGCGACTCCCGCGTCCAGGCGATTCTCGACAAACACGCGCCGATGGACCGCGGCCGCAGACGCTGAGCGACTCCTGGCGGGGACACCTCCGACGGGAATGTCGCGGCATCGCGCGGCGATCGCCCTGGTACGCACGTTGCTCTTCCCTCCGCTCCGGAGGGATCGATGAACCTGAAGCGCCTCGCTCCATTCCCGCTCGTCGCGGTCGCGCTCGTGGCGACCCCTTCACTCGCCGCCGAGAACGCCGGATACGGCGAGCTCGGCTTTGACGTCGGCTTCGCCGACCTGGACTCACGCGTCGCCGACGAGAGCGGCGGGCGGCTCGCCTTCCGCGGCGGCTACCGGTTCACCCCGGTCTTCGGCTTCGAGGGACAGCTGTTCGCCCTCGGCGCCGACGGGATCGCCGGGACCTACGTCACCGGCGCCGACGACGTCACGATCGGGGTCGGCATGATGAACTTCAGCTTCAGCCTGCCGACCAAGTCGAACGTGGTCCCGTACGTGCTCGTGGGCGCGGGTCGCGCCAACACCGAGTTCGATCCCGGGCTCTTCGAGAACGGGGTCGACGACAGCGGCCTCGCGTGGCAGGCGGCCCTCGGGGCGAGGTTGTACTTCAGCCCCGCGCGACGGATGGCCCTGCGGGTCGAGGCTTCCCGACTCGAGGAGGAAACGTTCGACGCGTGGAAGGCCCACTACAGCCTGACCGCCGGGCTCACCTGGCGCCTGGGAGACTGACATCGGTCAACACCCCCCGTCGCGCTCCGGTGGTAGAAGCCGGACGAAGACGGGGGGTGTTCCATGCGTCGATCCCTGGCCGCCGCGGCGGTGGTCCTGCTCGCGGTTCCCGCGATCGCGTCCGACCTGCTGATCCGGCTCGAGCGCCGGGCCGGCGACGACCTCGCACGGCTGCGCGCCGCGGGGTTGCCGGTGGTGCACGAGACCCTCGGGGCGCTGTTCCTCGAAGGGGACGAGGCCACGCTTGGGGCCGCCCGCGCGGCGGGGTTCCAGGCGCGGGTCCTCGACGATCGCGCGGGGGCCTCGGACTACCTCCAGGTGGGGATCCGTCCCGATTCCGACCTCGAGTCGCTCAGGCGCTTCGGCGCGGAGATCTGGGCGGAGGAGAACTGGCGCCTGCTCCGCGTGCCGCGCGGCGCGCCCCTCGAGCGCCTCCCCGAGGCGCGCGTGTTCGTCGGGCGCCTTCCGCACCGGCCGTTCGAACTTCCGGCGAACGCCCCCGTCCGGTCCCGAGCCGGCAACGACGCTCCGAACCCGCTCATCCAGAAGATGGTGGCCGCCGTCGCATCCGCCGACGTCGACGCGTACTGGACCGACCTCGTCACCAATCCGCCGACGAACTCGCGGTACTCGAGCTCGGCCGGGGCGACCAACGCGGCGAACTACGTCGCCTCGAAGTTCGCGGCGATGGGAATGCCGTCGCAGTTCCAGACGTACAGCGCCTCCAACGCCCCGAACGTCGTCGGCACGCACGGCGGCGGCGTCACCCCCGGTCGCGTCTACCTCGTGATCGGCCACCTGGACGACCTTCCGTATTGGGGGGTCGCGCCGGGGGCCGACGACAACGCGTCGGGTTCGGTCACGGTGATCGAGTCGGCAAAGGTGATGAGCTGCTGGGGGTTCAAGAGCACGGTGAAGTTCGTCACCGTGACCGGCGAGGAGCTGGGATTGCTCGGGAGCGAGGCCTACGCCGCCGACGCGGCGGCGCGGGGCGAGGACATCCGCGGCGTCCTCAACTTCGACATGAACGGCTGGGCGGGGGACGGCGTCCCCGCCGGCGAGAACCTCGACGTCAACTACAACGCGACGTCGCAGTGGCTCGGCGAGCTCTTCGCGCAATGCGCGCAGGAGTACGCCACGGGGGTCGTGGTGGACGCCTTCTCCTGCCCGAGTCTCAACGCGTCGGACCACTACCCGTTCTGGCAGCGCGGGTGGCCGGCGATCTGCGGGATCACCGACAACGAGGGGTACTGCGGTCACACCGGGTACTACCCCTACTACCACACGCGCAGCGACACGATCCCGAACTGCGGGAACCGCAGCTTCTTCTACGGGACGATCCGGGCGACGGTCGCGACCGCCGCGACGCTCGCGGAGCCGTTCAAGGTGACCTTCCGGGACACCTCCGTCGACGTGGGCGCTCCGGCATGGCTCGTCGTCGCCGACCGCGGGCCGAACACGAACCCGGGCTCCGCACAGACATTGACCGTCGAGGTGTGGAGCGCGGCGGAGCCGGGCCCGGAGACCGTGACGCTCACCGAGGACGGCGTCAACTCGATGTTCTTCAGGGGCTCGATCGCCACCACCGCCGAGCCCGCCGTCCACGGCGACGGGAAGGTGAGCCTGCGCGAAGGGGACGTGCTGCAGGCCCGCTACATCGACGCGTCCGACTGCGACGGCGCCTCGAACGTGGCCTACACCGTCTCGTCGTCGGTCGTCTGGGGGGCGAAACCCGCGGAGGTCGCGCCGGTCGCGCTCCTCGCCGGCCCGCCGACGCGCCTCACCTGGCCGCCGGTCCCGGGGGCCGTCCGGTACGACGTGGCGAGCGGCGCGTTGCCGACGACCGGCCTTCACGACGCCTCGTGCGGCGCGAACGATCTCCTCGCCGAGGCCTGGGACGACGCGCGTCCCGATCCCGGCGCGGGCGCCGGGTACTGGTACCTCGTGCGGGGGGAGAACGCGTTCGGGTCGGGAACGTGGGGGAGCGGGAGCGACGCGGCGCCGAGGACGATCGCGGCGTGCCCGTGACGCTCAGTCCGATCCCCCCGACCCCTTGAACCGGTCCGCCTCGTCGGCGAACAACACGTTGAAGCTCGTGAGGGTTCCGTAACACCCGGTCACGTACCCCTGCAGCTTGACCTTGAGCTCGTCGGGAACGTCCGCGGCGTTGATCTGCTGCTCGAGCACGCGCAGGCGGTTGCGGATCATGACGATCTTCTGGAAGAAGCTCTCGATCGGCCAGGCCTTCTCCTGGAGTCCCTCGCGGCCGGGACGGAGGACGAGCTGGCCTCCGCGCCACTTGTCGGCCGGGGCGACGGGGGTGAGCCCCGACTCTTCGCGGATCACGCGGCGGAGCAGGCGTTCGAGGTTCTCGGCGTCCACGTCGGGAGCTCCTTCGGCCGCGACGATCTCGCGGTCGCTGACGATCGGAAGGGGATCGCGGGAGGATTCGATCCCGCCGCGGTAGTTGTGGAGGCTGGCGCAGTAGTCGCAGCGGACCTGCACCCGGTCCCCCGCGACGGCGACGATCGTGTGCCGCCGGATCAGCTTGCAGGGAACGCAGCGGTCGTCGATCGAATACCCGACGCGGTAGCTCATCGTTTCCTCGGGGGCGCCGCACGCCGGGATCGCGCGAGCAGATCCTCGGCGCGGGCCCGAATCTCGTCGTCGGGGGTGTCGGCGAGGATCGCCTCGCACAAGGCGCCCGCCGCCGTCCAGTCGCCGCGGTTGGCGAGCCCCGCCGCGTCGTTGAACTGCGCGGCGTGCCGGTTGCGCCGCGCCACGGGCTCGATCCGCGCGATCTCCGCGTCGAAGCGCGACCGGATGTCCGCGCTGGGCGCCGCGTCCCTCCCGGAACGCAGCAACGCCAACGCGCCCTCGAGGTCCCCCGAGGCGATCCGCGCGTTGATCCCGGGGAAGTCGGCGAGCGCCATGCGCTCGCGCCCCGTCGCGACGACGGACGGATCGTCGAGAGCGGCGATCGGGCCGTCGAGGACCGCCTGCGCGCCGGCGCGATCCCCGGCGCGGGCGCGAAGCGAGACGAGATTGAGCAACACGTCCGCGCGGGGGGGGAGCCGGGGGAGCGCCTTCTCGATGGCGGCGATGCCGATCGCGGGGTCGCCAGGGCCCGCCACGTAGGTGGCTCCGAGCGACGCGAGGGCCTCGGCGTCGTCCGGGTCGCCCTCGAGCACGCGCTCGAGCAACGCGCGGGCGCGGGCGACGTCGACCGCAGCGGTCGCATCGGCCTCCACCCCCGCCGGGCGGGAGCCCGCGCGGGAGAGGAGGTTGCGCGCGGCGATCGTCGCGACGAGCGCGTCGGCGGGTGCGGCGGCGAGGGCCTCCTCGAAGGCCGGCGCGGCCGCGTCGTACTTCCGTTCGCGGCTGCGCAGCCAGCCGATCCCGGCGAGCGCGGGGGCGAAACCCGGCCGCTCGGCCAGCGCGGCCCGGAAGTGGGCCTCCGACTCCGAGGCGTTCACAGGGTCGAGGCTCGCGAGCAGCCAGCCCAGCCGCGTGAGGAGCTCCGGTCGGGCGATCGGCCGGGCCGAGGCGTCGAACGCCGGCGGAGTCGCCGGAATCCGGTAGAAGGCGAAGCGCTCGTTGCGCGCGAACGCGGCGAGGTCCGCGTCGAGTTGCGACGGCTCGATCGCGACGGTGGCGGTCCAGGCGGCGACGGGATCCTCGCCCTTGGCGACGCGGCGGACGAACTCCGTGGTGGGGGCGCGAAGCTCGCCCCGCTCGACGAGCAGGAACGCCGCGAGCGCCCACGACTCCGCCTGGAAGATCGAGCTGTCCCCGAGGATCTTCGGCTCGGGTCCGATCGGCCGGACCGCGCGGAGCAGGTCGGCGACGGGGATCGGCTGCTCCCGCCCGAGGGCCCGCAGGTGAGCGCCGATCGGCCGTCCCACCTCGACCAGGTCCCCCTCGACGCGCGCGTTGGCGTAGATCTGGGCGAGCCCCTCCCGAAGCCAGCGCGGTCCGCGGGGAAACGCCGATTCCAGGAGGTCGCTCAGGTACGCCGAGGTCGCGACGTCGACGGGGATCTCGTCGGGGCCGGCCACGGGGAGCGCGATCACGTCCCTGTACTCCGCGGAGCGATAGAACGCGGAGGGGCGCGAAGGATTCGTGGTGGCGTACAGGCGGCAGTACGGCCGGAACGAGGCGGCGTCACGGAACAGGACCACGTCGATCGGCCGGGTCGTCCGGAGCGGCACTCCGGGAGTCAGCAGCCCGAGCGCGTGACGCAACCGCTCGAGCCGCATCGCGAGCGCGAGGCTCGCGGGCTCCGGCGCGTTGGAGAGCACGCGGAAGTTGGGCGTGGAGCGCTCATGCCAGCGGTCGGCGTCCGGCGGCAGGGCCGAGGCCGCCGGGGCGAACGCGAGCAGCGAGAGTGCGGTGAGGACCTGCTTGAGCATGGTCGACAGAGCATAGCCCGAGCCCCCCTTGCGGCGGTATCCTCCGCGCACGATGACGCGACGCGCGAAGGGGGTCGTGGCGGGGGTTGCGGCCGTCGGCTTGTACGCCGCCTTCGGCTTTCTCATCCTCCCCGGCATCGTCCGATCGGTGGCGGTCGACCGCCTCGGGAAGCTCACGGGACGGAGCGTCTCGATCGCGAAGGTGCGGACCAACCCCTTCGCCGTCTCGGTCACCGTGCGCGACCTGAAGGTCGTCGAGCCGGGCGGCGAGATCCTCCTAGGATTCGACCGGCTCTACGCGAACGCCGACATCCTCCACCGGCTGACGGGGTGGTGGGCGTTCGACGCGATCGAGGTCGACGGCGCGCGGGGCCTGCTCGTCCAGCGCCCCGACGGGTCCTTCAACGTCACCGACATCGCGAAGCGATGGCAGGAGACCCCGCGGGACCCCGGTCCGACCTCGCCGCCGGCGCCCCTCCGGATCGACCGCGTCCGCGTCGCCGGGGCGACCCTCGCCTTCCGGGACGAGACGCGCGCTCCGGCGTTCGGCAAGGTCCTGGGACCGTATTCGTTCTCGGTCGACGCGTTCCGCTCCGAGGGGCGCGAAGGAGGCCGGCACGCGTTCCAGGCGAAGACCGAGTCGGGGGAGACCCTCGCCTGGGACGGCACCCTCGCGATGGCGCCGCTGCGCTCGGAAGGGGACCTGAAGGTCGAAGGGGTGGACGTCGCGAGGTACGCCCCGTATTTCGCCGACGCCGTCGGGTTCGACCTGAAGCGTGCCCGCTTCGACCTGAAGACCGGCTACCGCGTGAGCCTCGACCCGGCGTCCCGCGCGTTCGTCCTCGAGGGGCTCGAGACCACGCTGCGCGAGATCCGGCTGACCGAGCGCGGCTCGGACGAGTCCGTCTTCGAGAGCCCCGAGATCAAGGTGGCCGGGGCGAGCGTCGACCTGTTCGGGCGGCGCGCGGAGATCCCCGCCGTGGAGTCGAGCGCGGGACGTCTCCTGATCCGGATCGGCGCGGACGGGACGACGAACCTCGAGCGCCTGGCGCCCCGCGCGGAGGCGAAGCCGGCTCCCGAGGCACGACCGTTCTCCGTGCACGTCGGGCGCGTCGCGTTCACGGGATATGCGGCGAGGTTCGAGGACCTTCAGACCCCGCGGCCGATCGGCGTCGATCTGAAGGACGTCTCCGTCGAGGCGAAGGACGCGTCGACGGACGCGACGAGCCGCCCCGACCTGACCGTCCGCCTCGGGTTCGACAACGGCGGGACGGTGGAGGCGACGGGGCAAATCGCGCTGCGGGCGCTCGCCGGATCCGCGCGCGCGACGCTCGTGGAGGTTCCCCTCGCGCCGTTCGACGCCTACCTCGAGGACACCTACGCGCTGCGGATCGTCGACGGGACGGCTTCGGGAGCGGGGGAGGTGACCTTCGACTTCGGGAAGCCGGAGCAGGCGGTCTTCGAATACCGCGGCGACCTCGCCCTCGACGGCCTGCGCGCCCTCGACGCGGCCACGACGGAGGAGTTCCTCCGGTGGAAGGGCGTCGCGCTGGCGGGCGTGGCCTTCACCGCCGATCCGCCGTCGCTCGCGCTGAAGTCGATCACGATCGCCGGGCCGGGCCTGCGCGTGGTCGTGCGGGAGGACGGCCGGACCAACCTCGCCGACGTGTTGCGTGTTCCGGTCGCCCCCCCGGAGGGACGCGTGGACGAGGAGGCCGACGCCCCCGAGCCGGAGACGCCGGTCGTCGAGCCCACCGTGGACGCCCCCGCCCTCGAGCGCCCCGTGACGATCGGTCGCGTGACGATCCGCGACGCCGCGGTCGCCCTCGTCGACAGGCGCACGGAGCCCGACGCGACTTTCCGGCTGGACTCCCTCGCCGGAACTCTCGACCGGATCTCCACCGACGACCTCTCCCGCGGCGACGCGTCGTTCACCGGCAAGTTCGACGGCGTCGCCCCCTTCCGGATCGAAGGACGCATCAATCCCCTCATCGCCGGCGAGAACAGCGACTTCACGGTGACCGCGCGCGGGATCGAGATGACGCGTTTCGGGCCGTACGCCGAGAAATGGCTCGGCTGGACGATCGCGCGCGGAAAACTCGACCTCGATCTGCGCTACGCCATCGCCTCGCGGAAGCTCACCGCGACCAACGTCGCGACCTTCCTGCCGCTCGAGCTCGGGGAGAAGACGGCAAGCCCCGACGCCACGAAGCTCCCCGTGAAGCTGGGTCTGGCGCTGCTGCGCGACGGCGACGGGAAGATCGTGGTGGACCTGCCGATCGAGGGGAGCCTCGACGACCCGAAGTTCCGGGTCCGGCGCGTGGTCCTTCGCGCGCTCGTGACCGTCTTCAAGAAGGCGGCGACCTCGCCCTTCAAGCTCCTCGCGGGGCTCGGAGGCGGAGACGACGCCGGCAGCCTCGATCGCGTCGCCTTCGCGCCGGGCGTCGCGGCGATCGACCCGGCGGAGCAGGGGAAGCTCGCGTCGCTGGCCGGGGCGCTCGCCGCCCGGCCGGGTCTGTCCCTGGAGATCTCCGGCGGGGCGGGGGGCGAGGCGGATCTCGCCGCCCTGCGGCGCGCGGCGCTCCCGCCCGAGCCGGCCCCCACCGCGGACGCTCTGGCGGCCGTCGCGATCGCGGAGGGGACGCTGCGCTCCCTGGCCGACGCGCGCGCGACCGCGGTGCGCGACTGGCTCGTGGGGGCGGGCGGGCTCGACCCGTCGAGGGTTCGCCTCGCGGGGGCGGCGGAGGCCGAGCCCGGCGTGCGCTTCTCCCTCTCCGATTGACATCCATCGATTGCCTCGCGGGGGCGCGATCGTTACCGTTCGCCTCCACGCGGAGGTCCCGATGCACCCGACCCGCGACGCCGACCCCGGAACCCAGGTCATCCACGCGGGCGCCGAGCCCGATCCCGCCACGGGGGCGATCTCGACGCCGATCTACCAGTCGTCGACCTTCGCCTTCCGCGACGCCGACGAGGGGGCGGCACGGTTCGCGGGGACCGACCCGGGGTACAAGTACACGCGGCTGGGGAACCCGACGACGCGCGCCCTCGAGCGCTGCGTCGCCGAGCTCGAGGGGGGGCACGACGCGCTCGCGACCGCGACGGGGATGGCGGCGGTCTCCACGGTGTTCCTCGCGCTCCTGAAGAGCGGCGACCACGTCGTCGGCACCGACGCCGTGTACGGCCCGACCCGGCTGCTCCTCGAAAAGCAGCTCGCGAAGTTCGGGATCGTCTCGACCTGGGTTCCGAGCGAGGACCTCGAGGCGGTGCGGGCCGCGATCCGGCCGACGACGCGGATCGTCTTCGTCGAGACCCCCGCGAACCCGACCATCAAGCTGACCGACCTCGCGGGGTGCGCGGCGATCGCGCGGGGGGCGGGGGCGCTCCTCGTCGTGGACAACACCTTCTGCTCGCCGATCCTCCAGAAGCCGTTCCGGTTCGGCGCGGACGTCGTGATCCACAGCATGACGAAGTACCTCAACGGCCACAGCGACGTCGTCGCCGGGATCGTCGTCAGCTCGACCGCGACGCTCCACGCCGAGATCGGCGCGTACCTGCGCAGCCTCGGCGGGACCATGGATCCGCACCAGGCGTGGCTCGTCCTTCGCGGGATCCGCACCCTCGCGCTCCGGGTGGATCGCGCGCAGCGCACCGCGGAACGACTCGCCCCCTGGCTCGAGAAGCACCCCGCGGTGACGTGGGTGTCCTACCCGGGTCTCGCCTCCCATCCCCAGGCCGACCTCGCGCGTCGCCAGATGGCGGGGCCGGGGGCGATGATCTCCTTCGGGGTTCGCGGCGGCTTCGAAGCCGCGAAGGCGGTCTGCGACGGCGTTCGCCTCGCGACCCTCGCCGTCTCCCTCGGCGGCCTCGAGACCCTGCTCGAGCACCCGGCGTCGATGACGCACCGCGCGGTCCCGCGGGAGGAGCGCGAAGCGGCGGGGATCACGGACGACCTGATCCGCCTCTCCGTGGGGTGCGAAGGGGTCGAGGACCTCGAGGAGGACCTCGACCGGGCGCTGATCCGGGCGTCAGCCGGACTTCCGCAGGGTGAGCGCGATGCCGCCCCCGTCGGCGTCCCGGTGCCCTAGGTAGACGTGCCCTTCCCTGTCGAGCAGCGCCCTCACGTCGAGCACGAAGAGCGGGTCGTCCCCGAGGACCGTGAGCTCCGTCCCCGGCGCCAGCGCCTTCAGGCGATCGCGGGTCCGGTTCGCGGGCACGGGGCACCGGAGCCCCCGCGTGTCGAGGATCTCGACGGACATGCGCGGACCTTAACATCGGCGCTACCCTGCGCGGCCGGAGGAACGACGATGAAGCGCCTTCTCGCCACCGCACTGCTCTCCGCGGCGTTGCCCGCGCTCGCCGACGGCCGAAGCTGGAACCTCGACGAGATCTACCCGTCGGAGCAGGCCTGGACCGAGGCCAAGCAGGGGGCGCTCGCCGATCTCCCGAAGCTCGAGGCCTGCAAGGGCAAAATCGCGGCGTCGGCCGACGACCTGCACCGCTGCATCTCCCTCGCGTACGACCTCGACCGCAGGTTCACGCAGGTCGGGATCTACGCGAACATGCGCTACGACCTCGACACGCGCGTGGGCCGCTCGCAGCAGATGAACCTGGAGGCGCAGGAGGCGCGCACCCGGTTCGCGTCGGCCATGGCGTGGGTCCGTCCGGAGATCCTCGCCGCGGGAGCGGAGAAGATCCGCGCCCTCGTCGCTTCGGACAAGCGCCTCGCCCCTTACCGGCAGCCGCTCGAGGACATCCTCCGGCGCGCGCCGCACACCCTCGATGCGGCATCGGAGAAGATCGTCGCCGAGACCGCGATCATGGCCGATTCCGGCCAGTCGATCCGCGACGTCTTCACCAACGCGGAGCTTCCGTACCCCGAGGTCGTCCTCTCGAGCGGGGAGAAGGTCCGTCTCGACGCGGCGGCGTACACGAAGTACCGGGCCGTCTCCAACCGCGACGATCGCCTGAAGGTCTTCCGCGCGTTCTGGACGACCTACTCCGGGTTCACGCGGACCCTCGGCACGTCGCTCAACGCGCAGGTGCAGGCGCACGTCTTCCAGGCGAGGACGAGGAAGTTCGCCTCCTCGCTCGAGGCGTCGCTCTTCTCGGACAACATCCCCACGAAGGCGTACACGCAGCTGCTGTCCGACCTGCACGCGAACCTGCCGACGCTGCACCGCTACCTGAAGTTGCGCCAGAGGATGATGGGCGTGGACCGGCTGGGCTACGAGGACCTGTACGCCCCGATCGTCGGGAGCTACGACCGGACCTTCTCCCCCGAGGAGGCGGAGGCGCTGACGCTCGAGGCCGTCGCCCCCCTCGGGAAGGACTACGTCGCCGGGTTGAAGACCGGGTTCGAGACCGGCTGGGTCGACTGGTTCCCGAAGACCGGCAAGCGCTCGGGGGCCTACAGCACCAGCGTCTACGGCCTGCACCCGTTCCAGCTTCAGAACTTCACCGGCCTCTACGAGGAGGTCTCGACGCTCGCGCACGAGGCGGGGCACTCGATGCACTCGTATTTCGCCGACAGGACGCAGCCGTACGCGACGCACGACTATCCGATCTTCATCGCCGAGGTCGCCTCGACCCTCAACGAGAATCTGCTCGTCCACACGATGCTCGACAAGGCGAAATCCGACGACGAGCGGCTGTTCCTGCTCGGGAGCCAGCTCGACGGGCTGCGCACCACGCTGTTCCGGCAGGGACTGTTCGCCGAGTTCGAGCTGCGCGCGCACGAGATGGCGGAGAAGGGCGCCCCCCTGACCGGCGAGGCGCTCTCGAAGCTCTACCTGACGCTCCTGCGCGAGTTCTACGGGCACGACGCCGGCGTCTGCAACGTCGACGAGCTCTTCGCCGCGGAGTGGGCCTACATCCCGCACTTCTACTACAACTTCTACGTCTATCAGTACGCGACGAGCGTCGTCGCCTCCGTCTCTCTCGCCGACGGGATCCGCGACGAGATGCGGGGTCCGAAACCCTCGACGGCGCGCCGCGACGCGTACATCGCGATGTTGTCCGCGGGTTCGTCGAAATACGCCTACGACATGCTGAAGGACGCCGGGGTCGACCTCGCGACCCCCGGGCCGTTCCAGGCGGCGATGCGCGAGATGAACAAGGTGATGGACGAGATGGAGGCGATCCTGGCCCGCAAGGGGGCGGGAACGCGCTAGACTGGCGTCGGGTCCCGCTCAGGAGGCCGCACCATGAAAGCCATCCTGAATCTGACGTCCCATCCTCTCCGCGTCCCGCTCGGCAGCGGCAAGATCCTCCACCTCGCGCCCCACGGCCGCGGCCACGTCTCCGACGAGGCCGCGGCGGGTCCCGCGTTCTGCCGCTTCGTCCACGAGGGGCTCATCGACTTCGCCGGGGAATCGGTGCACACGCACCACGACCCGGGTGGCGGCCACGGGCCGCACGAGATCCCCCACGGCTACCCGCAGCCGGTGGTCGTCCATCCCGCGGGGAACAAGGGCGGCGAGCCGATGCGCGTGACGAAGCGCCGGGAGGCCTGACGGCACGGTCGCGCTGAGGCGCTAGACTGCGCCGAATGGGCGCGACCGCCTTCATCTTCGTCACCGTGGTCCTCGACGTGCTCGCGATGGGCGTCGTGATCCCCGTCCTGCCGCGGCTGGTCGAGGGGTTCCTCGGCGGCGACACCGCGAGCGCGGCGGAGATGTACGGGGTCTTCGGGACCGCCTGGGCGGCGATGCAGTTCGTCTTCTCGCCCGTGATGGGCGTCCTCTCCGACCGCTTCGGGCGCCGCCCCGTGATCCTGGCCTCGAACTTCGGGCTCGGGTTCGACTACGTGCTGATGGCGCTCGCCCCGAACCTCGGGTGGTTGTTCGCGGGGCGGGTGATCTCGGGGATCACCGGGGCGAGCTTTTCGGCGGCGTCGGCGTACATCGCCGACGTGACGCCCCCCGAGCGGCGCGCCGCCGGGTTCGGGATGATCGGCGCCGCCTTCGGGCTCGGCTTCGTCCTCGGGCCGGCGCTCGGCGGCATCCTCGGCTCCGCGCACCCCCGGCTTCCGTTCTGGGTCGCGGCGGGGCTGACCCTGGCCAATGCGAGCTGGGGGCTGTTCGTGCTCCCCGAGTCGCTCCCCGCCGACCGCCGCCGCCCGTTCGACTGGTCCCGCGCGAACCCGATCGGAACCCTGCGCCTGCTCGGCTCGCACCGGGAGCTGCTCGGCCTCGCTTCGGTGAACTTCCTGTACCAGCTCGCGCACCAGGTGCTGCCGAGCGTCTTCGTCCTCTACGCGGGGTACCGGTACGCATGGAACGAGAGGACGGTGGGGCTGACGCTCGCCCTCGTGGGAGTGGGGAGCATGGTGGTGCAGGGAGCGCTCGTTCGTCCGATCGTGGCGTGGCTGGGCGAGCGCCGCACCCTGATGTGCGGCCTCGCGGCGGGGGCCGCCGGGATGGCCGCGTTCGGCCTCGCCCCGACCGGAGGGTGGTTCTGGGCGTCGCTCCCCGTCTTCGCGTTCATGGGCTTGTACGGCCCCGCGGCACAGGGGATCATGACGAGGCGGGTCGACCCGTCGCAGCAGGGTCACCTCCAGGGGGCGAACACGAGCATCCTCGGCATCACGGGTCTCATCGGGCCCGGCATGTTCACGCTCACCTTCGCGGCCTTCATCGGAGCCCGCGCGGATCTCCACCTCCCGGGGGCGGCGTTCCTGCTCGCGGCGTTCCTTCTCCTGGGAGCGATCCCGCTGGCGGTCGCGGTCACCCGCGGGGAGGTGCCTCGATGAGCGCGCTGATCCCGGTCGGGCTGATCGCGGCGCTGCTGGTATGCGCGTACCTGCTCGGACGACGCGGGGGCCGCGCCGTTCCCGCTCCGTCGCCCCAGGCTCCGGACGCGGCCGCGACGCTCTACCGGATCGCGGGGGAGCTCGTGCCGTTCTTCCAGGCGTCGGCGCACCCGAAGGACCTCCTGGACAATCCCGGTTTCCGCCGCGGCGTCGACCTGCTCCGCGGACCGTCGTGGTCGGCCGAGACGCTGCTGGGGTACTACGCCGGCGACAACGCCGTGATCGCGTGCCTCGCCCTCGAGGCGCTGTGCGCGCGCGCCGACGACGTCGACGTGCGTCCGGCGGTCCTCGCCGGGATCAACGACTTCAACCCCTGGAACCGGTACTTCTCCTTGCGCCTGCTCGCCGCGAAGAGCCCCGTCGGCGGGGAGCCGATCGTCGGACGCCTCCTGATGCGGCTGAACGATTCGTGGCTGTTCCCCGCGAACCTCCAGTTCCTCCGGGAGTTCCTCGCCACCCGGGAGGCGGCCGGCGAGCCGCCGACCCTCGGGACGCTGGTGGAGGGGCTCAACGACGCGTCGGCGACGACGCTCGGCTCGATCCTGGAGCGCCTGCCCGGCGAGCTCGCCGGACCGGTGGCGGCGGAGATTGCCGCGTGGCGCGTCCGCAGCATCGACCGCGAGTTCCTGGCCTCGATCGGGCGGCTCTGGACCGCCGGCGAGGGGGAGCCGCTCGTCGAGCACGCGGGGCTCGCGCAGGCGACGTCGAGCGTGCTCGCGTCCATCCTCGCGCACCCGAGCCGATCGGTCCTTCTCGTCGGCGAACACGGCGTCGGGAAGTCCGCGGTCGCGCGGCGCGCGGCGGAGGCGCTGCTCGCGCGCGACTGGACCGTTTTCGAGACCCAGGCGACCGACCTCCTCGCGGGGATGTCGTATCTGGGGGAGCTCGAGGAGCGCGTCCGCGATCTCGTCGCGAAGCTCCGGGGAAGGCCGGTCCTGTGGTACGTCCCGGGGTTCCACATGCTCACGCTCGCGGGGCGGCACCGTTACGGCCCGGCCAGTCTGCTCGACATGATCCTCCCGCACGTGGACAAGGGGGAGATCGTCGTCCTGGGAGAGACCTCGCCGTCGGGGTACGAACGCGTCGTGCAATCCGCCTCGCGCGTCCCCGCGGCCTTCGAGGTCGTGAGGATCGAGCCCACCTCGTCCGCCGCGACGCTCGACCTCGTCACGGCGTGGTCGTCGCAGCGCGCGCGGCCGGGAGCCGAGGCGCTCGTCGACGACGCGACGCGACACGAAGCCTGGCAGCTCGCGCAGCAGTACCGGGGGGACCGGGCCGCGCCGGGGAACGTCCTGGAGCTGCTCGAGCGCACGCTCGCGCGCCTCTCCGCGGGCGGCGAGCGGCCCGCGACGATCACCCTCGGGGATCTCGTCGATACCCTCGGCCGGCTGACCGGACTTCCCGCGACGATCCTCGATCCCCGGGCGGGGCTCGACGTCGCGTCGCTGCGGGCGATGTTCGAACGGCACGTGCTCGGGCAGCCCGAGGCGGTGGACTGCCTCGTCGAGCGCGTGGCGATGGTCAAGGCGGGGGTGACCGATCCGAAGCGTCCGCTCGGCGTCTTCCTGTTCGCGGGGCCGACGGGGACGGGAAAGACCGAGATCGCGAAGACCCTCGCGCGATTCCTCTTCGGCTCCCCCGACCGGATGATCCGGCTGGACATGAGCGAGTTCCAGGGGCCCGAGTCGCTCAACCGGCTCCTCGGGGAGTCGGATGCGGACGCGGGAAGGACGGGGGCGGCGCTGGTCGACCGCATCCGCAAGGAGCCGTTCTCGGTGATCCTCCTCGACGAGGTCGAGAAGGCGCACGAGAAGGTCTGGGACCTGTTCCTGCAGGTCTTCGACGACGGCCGCCTCACGGACCGGCAGGGCGCGACGGCGGACTTCCGCAACGCGATCGTGATCCTCACGTCCAATCTCGGCGCCGCGATCCCCAGCGGGGCGTCGCTGGGGTTCCTGGACGCGACGGGGCGCTTCTCGCCGTCGACGGTGCTCAAGACGGTGGAGAAGAGCTTCCGGAAGGAGTTCCTCAACCGGCTCGACCGCATCGTGGTCTTCCGGCCGCTCGCGCGGGAGACGATGCGCGACATCCTCCGCAAGGAGCTCACCGAGGCGTTCGAGCGGCGCGGCCTCAGGCAGCGGGCCTGGGCCGTCGAGTTCGACGCCGGCGCGCTCGACCTGCTGCTCGAGCGCGGCTTCACCGCCGATCTCGGCGCGCGCCCGCTGAAACGCTCGGTGGAGCGGCACCTCCTCGCGCCGCTCGCATTGACGATCGTGGAGCATCGCGTGCCGGAGGGGGACCAGTTCCTGTTCGTGAAGGCCGAGCAGGGAAGGCTCGTCGTCGAGTTCATCGACCCCGACGCGCCGGACCCGGCGGCGCCCGCGGCGCCGGCCGACGCCCCGGCCGGCACCGACCGCTCCCCGGCGCGCATCGCCGTCGCCCCCGCCGGGACGGCGGCGGAGATCGCCGCCCTCGCGCGTGCGCATGCGCGCCTCGAGGAGCTTCTCGACGCGGAGGCGATCCACGCCGCGAAGGGGGACGCGTTGTCGCGGATGCGCGAACCCGCGTTCTGGGAGTCCCCCGACCGGTTCGCGCTGCTCGGCCGGATCGAGCAGCTCGACCGCATCGAGAGCGGCGTGCGGGCCGCGGGGTCGCTGCTCGAACGGCTCGAGTCCCGGGAGCGCGCTCCGCGCGACCTCGTCGGCCGGCTGGCGATGCAGCTGCACCTTCTGGATCTCGCCGTCCACGACGCGATCGAGGACCGGCCCTCCGACGCGTTCGTCGCCGTCGAGGCCTGGGGGGACGCGGGCTCGCCGTCCCGGGATTCGAACGCCTTCGCCGCGCGCGTGGCCGCCATGTACCGCGCCTGGGCGGATCGGCGCGGGATCCAGGTCGAGGATCTCCCCGCGCCGGCGACCGACGGGGTGTTCCGGGCCGCGTTCGGCGTCGCGGGGCACGGCGCCTTCTCGACCCTTTCTCGCGAAGCCGGCCTCCACGTGCTCGAGATTCCCGAAGGGGAGGGCCGGGGCGAGCGACGCGCGATCGCCCGCGTGAGGGTGGTCCCGCAGCCCGACGGTCCCGCCGACGGCCGCGCCGTTCTCGACGCCGCGGGCGCGGGGGCGCCTTCGATCGTGCGACGCTACCGCGAGCTGCCGTCTCCCTTGGTCCGCGACGTCGTTGCGGGATGGCGGAGCGGGAAGCTCGACAGGGTGCTCGCCGGGGACTTCGACCTGATCGCCGCCGCCGACGCGCGGTCGGGTTAGCCGAGCGCCTTCCTCGCCGCCTTGACGCGGGGATCTTCCTCGCCGGCCGCGGGGGCGAGCGTATCGACTCCGCGCTTCAGCAGGGCCCGCGCCTCGTCCGGCCGGCGGGAGAGCAGCTGCAGGCCGAGGTCGATGCGCGTCGACGCGGTCTGGCGGTGATCCTCCCCGAGCGCCGCGGCCCGGATGCGCAGCGCGTCGCGCAGGGCGGCCTCGGCCCCGGCGGCATCTCCCCGCGCGCCCAGCACGAGCCCGAGCGTCCCCAGGACGTGCGCGACGTCCGGGTGATCGCCGATCCCGGCGCGCATGAGCGTCACCCCCTCGCGAAGCGCAGCCTCCGCCTCCTCGAGTCGCCCCTGGCGGCGGAGGACCGCGCCGAGGTTGGCGAGTGTCCGCCCGACGGCGGGATCGGTCGGGCCGAGCGCTTCGCGCCGGATCGCCGCGACCTCGCGGAGGATCTCGATCGTCTTCTCCGGGCGTCCTGCCCGGAACTGGACGTTGCCGAGGTTCTCGAGGACGAGCGCGACCTGCGGATGGCGGTCGCCGAAGCGGCGCTTGGTGTTCTCCAGGATCTCGAGGTACGCCCGCTCCGCGCGGTCGAATTCCCCGCGCTGCATCAGGATGATGCCCAGGGAATTCCGGGACTGGTCCACGAGCGGGTTGTCGGGTCCGACGGCCGCCCGGTACGCCTCCACCGACTCGGTCGCCAGGACCTCGGCCTCCTCGAGCTTGCCCTGCGCTCCGCGAACGTCGGCGAGGAGCCGGAGGCCCTCCCCGAGGATCGAGGTGGGGGTCTGCGACGCGGCACGGGCGAGCGCGACCGCCTCCTCGGCGGGCGGCAGGGCTTCCTCGGGACGCCCGGAGAAGTAGACCGCCCACCCGAGCTCCGTGAGCCGTTCGGCGAGCGCCTCGCCCGGGGGGTCTCCGGAAGCGCGCTGCGCCGCGACCGCCTTCTTCGCGGCCTCGATCGCCTCGTCGTAACGGCCGACCGTGTGGAGGAACCGGCTGAGGCGTCCCCACGCCTTCGCGGTCTCCGGGTCGGTCGGGCCGAGATGTTCGGTGCGCAGCTCGATGACGCGGCGCAGGAGCGGCTCGACGGGCTCGAACTCCCCGACGTTGTGGAAGCTGATGGCGATCGTCTCGCGGACCGCCGCCTCGACGATCGGCTGGGAGGCGAAGTCCTTCTCGATGCGGCCGAGGGAACGCTCGAGCGCCTCGAGGACGGTGACCTTGCGCTCGCCTCCCTCGATGTACGGGTTCGGGGCCTCCAGGGTCTCCTGCAGGAACCGGTTGATCGCCGCCGCCTTGTCGGCCTCGGACTGCGCCCGGTCGCGCTCGGCGGCGATCCGGCGCGCCTGCCACGCCATCGTTCCCGCGAAGGCGACGAGAAGGACCACGAGCGTCGCGGCGAAGGCGGCGGGGAGGGGATTGCGCCGGACGAGCTTGCGGATCTGGTAGAGGGTGCTCGGCGGCCGGGCGAGGATCGGCTCGAAGCAAAGCCACCGCCGCAGGTCCTCCGCGAGCGCGGCGGCGCTCCCGTAGCGGTCGTTCGGGTCCTTCTCGAGCGCCTTGGCGACGATCGTCTCCAGGTCCTCGTCGATGCGCCCCGTCCCCTTCCACACCTCGCGGAGCGGGCGCGGGCGCGCCTGCTCGATCACCCGCAGGGCATCCACGACGGTGAGGGACGAGAGGTCGTGCGGGAGGATCCCCGTCAGCATCACGTACAGGATCACGCCGAGGGAGTAGACGTCCGTGCGCAGATCGACGGCCTCGGGGCGGCCGCGCGCCTGCTCGGGGCTCATGTACGAGAGCGTCCCCCGGATCGCGCCGACCTCGCTCAGCTGCGTCGCGAGGACGTCGCCGTCGGTGATCCGCGCGAGGCCGAAGTCGAGGATCTTGACGCGCGTCGCTCCCGCCTCGCCCGCCGGGACGATCAGGTTCGAGGGCTTCAGGTCGCGGTGGACCACCCCGCGCTGGTGCGCGTAGTGGACCGCCTCGGCGATCTCCGCGAGGAGTCCGAGCCGCCGGCGAACCTCCGAGGGACCGAGCGGCCCCTCGTGACGTCGGAGGGATTCGGAGAGGGTCTCCCCGCGTACGAGCTCCATCGCGAAGTAGTGGCGCCCTTCCGGGGTGCGCCCCGATGCGTAGAGTCTCGCGATCATCGGATGCTCGAGCCGGGCGAGGACCTCGACCTCGCGCCGGAAGAGCATCACGTGCAGATCGTCGACGGCGACGTCGCCGCGCAGGACCTTCAGCGCGACGACGCGGCCTGGGGAATCCTGCTCCGCCTCGTAGACGACGCCCATGCCGCCGCGGCCGAGCACGCCGAGGATGCGGTAGTCGCCGATCCGGTCCGGATGGCCCTCCGCCGGGTGGGGCGGAGCGGGATCTCCGGCGCGGCTTCGCGTCAGGTCGTCGTCGGAGCGGTCGTTCGCCATCCGGATCCCCCGTCGAAAGCGTGGATCCTACACGGTCCGGCGGATCGACCTGAACGGGAAGCGGACGCCGGGGGGGCGCCGCGGCGATCGGCGCGGCGCGGAGTCGGAGGCGTGAATCGGGATTTCGGCGGGGAAGGACTCTACCGGACGAGAGCGACCTCTCCATCCGTGGAGCAGAGGGCGAGCGCATCCCGCGTGGCGATCGTGTCCGGATGGTCGGGGCCCAGGGTGAGCTCGCGGCGGGCCAGGACCCGTCGGAGCAACGGCGCGGCCTCCCCGCACTTCCCGCCGCGGGCGAGCGCGAGGCCCACGAAGTGGCTGCTCCGCAGCGTTCGGGCGTTGTTCGGGTCGTTGTGTCCCTCGCGGATCGCCAGCGCCCGGCGGTGGTCCCGCTCGGCGGCGTCGAAGTCGTTCCGGGCGAGGTGGAGGTTCCCGAGGCTGTCGTACGCCGAGGCGATGAACTCGGGGTTCGGGATCGGCTCGCTCTCGTAGAGCCGGAGCGCGTCGCGGAGCAACGCTTCCGCCTCGTCGAGCCGGCCGACGTCCCGGAGCGCCGTCCCGAGGTTCTCCTTCGCGTAGCCGAGGGCGCGGGGCTGCGGCGGGGTCGGGGACGCCCGGAGTCGGTCCAGGATCTCCCGGAACAGCGGCTCGGCCTGCGCCGGTCGGCCCGCGACGACGTACAACTCTCCGAGGATCCGCGCGGACTCCGGGACCGCTCCGCGTTCGAGCAGCTCCCGCTCGGCGCGGTCGGCCCGCTCGAGCAGGCGGATCCCCGCGTCGCGCGCGCCCGCCTCGTACACGGCGAGCCCGGCGGACTGCAGCAACTCGACCTTTCGCAGCGGGTCGCCTTTCCATTGCCGGTCGATCTCGTCGACCACCGCGGCCACCATCGCCGGATCGTCGAGGCGCGAGTAACCCCACCCGGGAAGCCGTCGGAGGAGGACGCCCGTGAACGCCGCGGCGTTCGCCCGGGCCGACTCCGCCTCGGCGTTCGCGCGGTCGCGCTCGGCGGCGAGGCGGCCGGCGAGCATCGCCATCGCGATCCCGAACCCCGCGAGCAGCACGATCCCCGCGGCGAGCGCCGCGAACGGCCCCTTGTGGCGAAGGACGAGCTTGCGGAGCTGATACGCGGCGCTCGGCGGGCGTGCGGCGATGGGCTCGCCGGCGAGGTAACGCCCGACGTCGTCGGCGAGCGCCCGGACGCCGACGTACCTTCGCTCCCGGTCCTTCTCGAGCGCCTTGAGCACGATCGTCGAGAGGTCGCCGTCGAGCCGGCGCGCGATGGACTTCGGGGGTTCCTCCAGGATGCGACGCGGGACGTCGTAGGCCGGCGCATCCCTGAGGTCGAGCGGGTGCTCGCCCAGCAGCATCTCGTAGAGCAGCACCCCGAGGGCGTAGACGTCGACGCGGCCGTCGAGTGCGTCGGGATCGCCGGCCATCTGCTCCGGGCTCATGTACTCGAGCGTCCCGCGCACCGAGCCGAACTCCGTCGCGGCGGTCGCGTCCGCGCCCTCGGCGTCGACGATCCGCGCGAGGCCGAAGTCGAGGACCTTCGCGTGCGGCGGGTCGCCGGCGACGACGATGTTCGACGGCTTGAGGTCGCGATGCAGCACGCCGCGGTCGTGGGCGGTCGCGACGGCCTCCGCGATCTCGAGGAACAGGCGCAGCCGGTCCGGGATGCCGAGCTCGCGCCCGCGAAGCCACACGTCCAGCGCGGCGCCGCGGACGCGCTCCATGGCGAACCAGGGGAGCCCGTCGTCGGTTCGGCCGGAGGCGTACAGGGTCGCGATCCCGGGGTGGTCGAGCCGCGCGAGCGCGCGGATCTCCCGCCGGAACAGCGCGAGTGCCGTGTCCCCCGCGATCGCTCCCGCGCGCAGGACCTTGAGCGCGACGATCCTGCGAGGCTCGTCCTGCTCGGCCTCGTACACGACCCCCATCGCCCCGCGTCCGATCTCGGCGCGGATGGCGAACGGCCCGATTCGGTCGGGGGCGGACGCCTCGGTCATGGGGTAGGAATACCCCCAAATGCGGGCGAGGATGCGAAAATTCCGGCGCGCGGAATCCGACCCGACGGAAGCGCCAATCGTCGTCGAGCGCTTCGAGGCCGGCGGGGAGGACCTCGGGGGGGTCTCCAATCCAGACGGCGTCCTGCGGACGCTTCTCGATCAGGCGGCGCGTCGGACCGGCGCCGAGCGCGGGCTCGTCGAGTCGGAGCGGTTCGGCCACCGGAAAGGGGCGTTCTCCGGGGCGGAGCAGGACGGGCCGGGGAAGGTGCAGGCTGCGGAGGGGGGGACGCTGTTCCTCGACGAGATCGGCGACCTTCCCCTCGAGCTTCAGCCCAAGCTCCTGCGGCTGCTCCAGGAGAGAACCTACGAGCGCCTCGGCGACGCGACGCGACGGAACGGAAGGCCGACGTGCGCGTGGTCGCCGCGGGTCGGTTCCGACGCGACCTCCACGAGCGACTCAACTTCCTCCCGATCGCGATCCCGCCCGTGCGCGAGCGGAGGTCGGACCTCCCCGTGCTGCTGCGGCACGCCCTCGACGCGACGGAGGTAGGTCGGTGGATCGAACTTTCCTCCGCGGCCGAGCGGTGGCTGGTCGAGGTCGAGTACCTGTGGCCCGGAAACGTCCGCCAGGTCGAGCAGCTCGCCGCGAAGCTCAAGATCAGCGAGCCGGCGCTCTACAAGAAGCTCAAGGAGCACGGACCGGGGGGGAAGTCGTAGCATCGTCGCAGGAGGTGTCTATGCGACGGACCACCCTGGCGTTCGGAGCGTTGTCCTTCTTCCTTCTCGGCGCGGCGACGGCCCTGGCCGGGAAGCTCACCTTCGACATGAGTCGCGTGCGGGGCCAGGAGCCCGCGGCGGCGGCGGCGGCGCTCCTCGCGGAGGCCGAGGCGCAGGCCGGGACCGGGACGTGGGAGCGCATCGCGATCGGCGACGTGTACTACCGCGGCGGGGATCGCGAGCGAGGGCAGAAGTACTTCGACGCGGTGCTCGGCGCGACTCCCGAAGCCAGCGACTTCTTCCGGGTGGCCATCGTCTACGCGGACGGCGGGGAGTGGGACAAGGCGAAGCCGCTGTTCGAGAGGGGGCTCGCCCTCAAGCCGAAGGACCATCGCGGCGCGGCCGACGCGGCCGCCTGGGCGATCCTGTACAAGGACCGCGAGTGGGGCGAGGCGCAGTTCCTCCGCGCCGTCTCCGAGGCCCCGGGGAACACCTACCACTACGTGAACATGGCGGGCGCGTACCTGGGGCTGAAGCCGCGCGAGTGACGCCGGGCCGTCAGGGCTCGAAGATCTCGGCGACCGGGAGCGTGAACCCGGGGACGACGTCCTCTCCGTCGAGCACGTCGTCGGCGCCGAGGAACCGTGGGGCGAGAAGCGTCCGATAGACGGCGACGGTCTTCGTCTCCGGGTCGACGACCCAGACGAGTTTCGACCCCGCCGCGAGGTAGTCGGCCACCTTCGCGTGCATCTCGCCGGGGGAGTTCGACGGGGAGACGACCTCCACCGCGAGGTCGGGGGGGCCGGGAAACGCCCTGCGGCCGTCCCGCACGAGCGCGAGGCGCGAGGCGCTCACGAAGGCGACGTCGGGACATCGCACCGTGTCCGGGTCGGAGGCGAGCAGGAAGCCGGCCTCGGCGACGATGAGGCGCCCGGACCGGGTGGCGCGGGCATGGGCGCCGATCGCGGCCGCGACGCGCCCGGCGGCGTCCCCGTGGGCGAAACCGGTGGGCGGTTCGGAGACCACGCAGCCGGCCTGGAGCTCGTGCCGGAAGCCGTCGTCGGGGAGGGTGTACAGCGCTTCGTGGTTCACGTCAGTCCTCGAAGATCTCGGCGACGGGAAGCGTGAATCCGGGCACGACCTCCTCGCCGTCGAGCACGCCGTCGAGACCGACGAATCGCGGCGCGAGAAGCGTGCGGTAAACGGCGACCGTCTTCGCCTCCGGGTCGACGACCCAGACGAGGCGTGCTCCCGCCGCGAGGAAGTCCGCGACCTTGGCGTGCATTTCCCCCGGCGTGTTCGAAGCGGAGAGGACCTCCACGGCGAGATCGGGGGGGCCGGGGAGGAACCCGGAGGGGTCGGAGTAGTTCTCCCAACGCTCCTTCGTCACGAACGCGACGTCGGGGGCGCGTACCGTGTCGGGCCGACGGGCCAGCACGAACCCGGTGTCGTTCGCGAGCACCCGACCGAGCCGATGCTCGCGAACGTGCCGGCGAAGGGCGCTCCCCAGCGCCAGCGCGGTGTCCCCGTGACGTCCGCCGGCTGGGGGCTCGGAGACCAGGAACCCTGCCTGGAGCTCCCGTGCGTACCCGTCGTCGGGAAGGGCGTACAGATCTTCCACCGAGCGGTTCATGCCCGGAACGATACGCCCGGCCTCGTGGTGCGGCCACGGGGCGGCTCGTTTCCGGTTGCGTGGCGGAAACGTCAGCAGCGGCTGATCAGGTTCTCCCGCTCGAAGATCAGCTCCTTGGGCATCGACTCGCCCAGCTGCAGGAACAGCTCCTGGTGCTGGAGCGTCTGCACCTTCCACGCGGAACGGTCGATCTTCATGAGCTCGTCCCACGTCGCGCGGGGAAAGTCGAGCCCGTTCCAGTCGATGTCCTCGTAGCGCGGGACCCAGCCGATCGGCGTTTCCTTCGCCGGGGCGCCGTGGCGCACGCGCTCCACGATCCACTTCAGGATCCGCATGTTCTCGCGGAACCCGGGCCAGAGGAACTTCCCGCCGGCGTCCTTCCGGAACCAGTTGACGTGGAAGATGCGCGGGGTCTTCTGGAGGCGTTTTCCCATCTTGAGCCAGTGCCGGAAGTAGTCGCCCATGTTGTAGCCGCAGAAGGGAAGCATGGCCATCGGGTCGCGACGCACCTGGCCGACGGCGCCGGCGGCGGCGGCGGTCGTCTCCGAACCGACGGTCGCGCCGATGTAGACGCCGTGGTTCCAGTTGAAGGCCTGGTAGACGAGGGGGATCGTCGTCTCGCGCCGGCCGCCGAAGATGAAGCCCAGGATCGGGACTCCCGCGGGATCCTCCCACGCGGGGTCGATCGCGGGGTTCTGGCCGGCGGGGGCGGTGAAGCGCGCGTTGGGGTGGGCGGCTTTGCGGCCGCAGCCGGGGGTCCAGTCCTGGCCGGTCCAGTCGATGAGGTGGGCGGGCTCCTTCTCGGTCATCCCCTCCCACCACACGTCGCCGTCGTCGGTCAGGGCGACGTTGGTGAAGATCGTGTTCCGGCTGCACGAGGCCATCGCGTTGGGGTTGGTCGTGACCGATGTCCCCGGGGCGACGCCGAAGTACCCCGCCTCCGGGTTGATCGCCCGAAGGACACCCTCGGCGTCGGGCTTCAGCCAGGCGATGTCGTCGCCGACCGTCCAGACCTTCCAGCCCTTGAAGGAGTCGGGGGGGATCAGCATCGCGAAGTTGGTCTTCCCGCACGCGGAGGGGAAGGCCGCGGCGACGTAGGTCTTCTCGCCGGCGGGGGACTCCACCCCCATGATCAGCATGTGCTCGGCCATCCAGTGCTCGTCGCGCGCCATCGTCGACGCGATGCGCAGCGCGAAGCACTTCTTGCCGAGCAGGGCGTTTCCGCCGTACCCCGAGCCGTACGACCAGATCTCACGCGTCTCGGGGAAGTGGGTGATGTATTTGTGGTCCTTGTTGCAGGGCCACGGGACGTCCTTCTGCCCGGGCGCGAGGGGCGCGCCGACCGAGTGCATGCACGGCACGAACTCGCCGTTCCCGAGCACGTCCAGGACCTTCGACCCCATGCGCGTCATGATCCGCATGTTCACGACGACGTACGGGGAGTCGGTGAGCTGGACGCCGATGTGGGCGATCGGAGAGCCCAGCGGGCCCATGCTGAACGGGATCACGTACATCGTGCGGCCGGCCATGCAGCCGTCGAACAGCCCGCGGAGGGTCTTCTTCATCTCGACCGGGTCGGTCCAGTTGTTCGTCGGGCCCGCGTCGTCGGGGTTCTTGCAGCAGATGAAGGTGCGGTCCTCCACGCGTGCGACGTCGGAGGGGTCGGAGCGGCAGAGGTAGCTGTTCGGTCGCTTCCTCTCGTCGAGCTTGATGAACGTCCCGGAGGCGACCATCTCCCCGCTGAGTCGATCGGACTCGGCCTCCGAGCCGTCGCACCAGTGGACCGCAGCCGGCTTGCACAGCCGGGTCATCGCGTCCACCCACTCGGTCAGCCTGCGGTTGGTCGTCGGCACCTTCGTCATCGTGCTCATGGATGGTTCTCCGGGGCCGGATGATAAACCCGGAGGGCAAGACGCCGTCAGGGGGACGCCCTTGACGAAAAAAGGCGCCCCCGGAGGGGCGCCTTGCGTGAGTTTGGAACGAGAGACGCGATCAGTAACGGCGACCGCCGCCACCACCGCCGAAGCCGCCGCGGCCGCCACCGCCGCCGCCGCCGGTCCGCTCCTTGGCCTCGTTGACGGTCAGGGCGCGTCCGCCGAAGTCGCGGCCGTTGAGGTCGCGGATCGCGCTGTCGGCCTCGTCGTTGCTGCCCATCTCCACGAAGCCGAAGCCCCGGGGACGGCCGGTGTCGCGGTCGGTGACGAGCTTCACGTCGGTGACGGTGCGACCGCCCGCCGAGAAGAGGTCGCGGATCTGGGACTCGTCCGCGGTGAAGGGGAGGTTGCCGACATACAGTCTGGTACCCATACGGAACTCCAATCGCGTCCCCATCGGGACGCTTCATTCGGGTCCCGGCCGCCTGCCCGATCCTTCGGGCCGGTACCGGTCACCTCGACACGTCGAGCGCCGAGGCAGGTCATTCAATCGTTTCTCTACGAGAGGATGACGGCCGGGTCCTGTCGGCAAGGTAGGCGACCCGCGGGGATCTGTCAATCGCCGTCTCCGGCGGGGGGCCACCGGTAGGCGGCGAGGGTCATCGCCATCCCCCCCCCGAACGCCGCCAGGACCAGGAGATCCCCGGGGCGGAAGGTCCCCGACCGCGCATGCTCCACCAGGTTGATTCCCACGGAAGCGGACGAGGTGTTCCCGCGGTCGCGGACCCGGGTGAGGACCCTGTCCTCCGGGACCCCGGCGAGCTCCCCGATCCGCGTCACGAGCCCGAGGTTGGCGTTGTGGGGAACGAGCCAGAACGGCTCCCCGTTCAGCCGCTCGCGGGCGATCAGCCGCGTGATCGCCGAGGAGACCTCCCGGATCGCGTACTTGTGGATGTCCCTGCCGTGGTCGAGCATCGAGCAGTCCGGGTGGTCCCAGGCCGCGTGGCTGGGGTGAAGGCCGAGGCCGATGCTCTTGGTCCAGTCGGCGTGCTCTCCGTCCGCGTGGGAGGCGTCCGCGATGAGACCGAACGACGGATCGCCCTCGGGGTCGTGCTCGAGGACGACGGCGGCCCCGGCGTCCCCCCAGAGGGTGAAGCTCAGCGACGTCGGGGCGTTCATCCGGCTGCCGACCGACTCACCGGTCGTGACGAGACCGTAACGGAACCCCTTGTGACGCATCCGCGCGTCGGCGAGGACGAGCGCGTCGAGCCACGAGGTGCAGGCGAGCGAGACGTCGCGGGCCTCGGCGCGGTTGGCCGGGACCCCGAGCGCCCCCTGGACCTCGCACGCGCAGGCGGGGAACACGTTGTCCGGGCTCGACCCCCCGGAATGCACGAGGTCCAGGCGATCGACGGCGAACGCGCCCCCCGTTCTCGCCGCGGCGTCGTCGACCGCCCGCCGGGCGGCGATCGTCGCGAGCTCGGTCGAGGAGTGACGCGACCACCAGCGCGTGCGGATCCCGACGAGTTTCTCGGTGTCCTCCCCCGACTTCCCCTTCGTGTCGACGCCGCGACTCCGCAGGATCTCGAGGACGCGTTCGTTTCCGACCATCTCCGACGGCTCCGGGGGAGCTTCGCCGAACCCCACGAAACGCACCGACCCTTTCCGACTGATCCCCATGCACGACCTCCGCAGGAGTAATCATGTACCATCCCCGACCACGCCCCGCCGGGAGTTCCGCCATGCCCGAGTTCACCTACGCCGACCCGTTCCCGAAGACGAAGGACACGACCTCGTACCGCAAGGTGTCCGGCGCCCACGTGGCCGTGGCCGCGTTCGACGGCCAGGAGGTCCTCAAGGTCGAGCCGGAGGCGCTTCGGGTGCTCGCCCGCGAGGCGATGCGCGACATTTCCTTCTACCTGCGCCCCGCGCACCTCGAGCAGGTCGCGGCGATCCTCGACGACCCCGAGGCGTCGCCGAACGACCGCGGCGTCGCCCTCGCGATGCTCCGGAATGCCGAGGTCTCCGCCGGCGGGGTGCTGCCGCTCTGCCAGGACACCGGGACGGCGACCGTCGTCGCGAAGAAGGGGCAACGCGTTTGGACCGGGGCGAAGGATGAGGAGTGGATCTCCCGCGGGATCTACGACACCTACACAGGCGAGAATCTCCGCTACTCCCAGACCGTCGCCCTGAAGATGTTCGAGGAGAAGAACTCCGGGACCAATCTCCCGGCGCAGATCGACATCTACGCGACCGCGGGGGACACGTACGAGTTCCTCTTCATCGCCAAGGGCGGGGGATCGGCGAACAAGACCTACCTCTTCCAGGAGACGAAGGCGCGGCTCAACCCCGAGGCGCTCCTGACGTTCCTCGTCGAGAAGATGAAGACGCTGGGGACGGCGGCGTGCCCTCCCTACCACCTCGCGTTCGCGATCGGCGGCACGTCTGCCGAGGCGTGCCTCAAGACCGTCAAGCTCGCGAGCGCGGCGTACCTGGACGGCCTGCCGACCGAGGGGAACGCGCACGGCCAGGCGTTCCGCGACCCCGAGCTCGAGGCGCGGCTGCTGCAGGCGGCGCGGGACTGCGGGATCGGCGCACAGTTCGGCGGGAAGTACTTCGCGCTCGACGTGCGGGTCGTGCGCCTGCCGCGGCACGGGGCCTCGTGCCCCATCGGAATGGGCGTGTCGTGCTCGGCGGACCGCAACGTGAAGGCGCGGATCGACCGCGACGGAGTGTGGATCGAGGAGCTCGAGCGAAACCCGGGACGGTTCATCCCCGAGGCGTACCGGGGGAAGGTGGACACCGGCGGGGTGAAGATCGACCTCAACCGCCCCATGGCCGAGATTCTCGCCGAGTTGGGGAAGCACCCGGTGACGACGCGCCTGTCGCTCACGGGACCGATCGTCGTCGCGCGGGACATCGCGCACGCGAAGATCAAGGAACGTCTCGACCGCGGGGAGGGGATGCCGGAGTACCTGATGCGGCACCCGGTGTACTACGCGGGGCCGGCGAAGACCCCCGAGGGGCTGCCGTCGGGGTCGTTCGGGCCGACGACGGCCGGGAGGATGGACTCTTATGTCGACCTGTTCCAGTCGCACGGCGGGTCGATGGTCATGATCGCGAAGGGGAACCGCAGCCGGCAGGTCACCGACGCGTGCAGGAAACACGGCGGCTTCTACCTCGGCTCGATCGGCGGCCCCGCGGCGCTCCTCGCCAAGGAGAACATCCGGAAGGTCGAGATCCTCGAGTACCCCGAGCTCGGGATGGAAGCCGTCTACCGCATCGAGGTCGAGAACTTCCCGGCCTTCATCCTCGTCGACGACAAGGGCAACGACTTCTTCGCCGATCTTAAATAGGGACAGCAACCTATTTCAGCGGCCCGGCGCGCGCGCGCGGTTGTGTCCCTCGGCACGACGCGGTTGTCGAAGCGCAACCCGACTTTGGCCCGCTGCAGGGGCGCTCGCGAGAGCGCTTTATAGTCTCCCCGTTGGTCCCCGCCTCCTCCGCGGGTCTCACCATGCCCAGAATCGCCAGGGCGGTCCTGCCGGGCTTCCCATACCACGTCACGCACCGTGGCAACCGCCGAACGCTCGTCTTCCACGACGACGTCGAGCGGCGTCGCTATCTCGAGATCTTCCTGGAGGTTCAGCCGGAGGCGGCTCTGCGCGTGTGGGCGTACTGCCTGATGCCGAATCACGTCCATTGGGTGCTGGTACCGGATCGATCGGATTCGATGGCGGAGGGAATCGGGCGGGTGCACCGACGCTACGCCGCCTGGCTGAACCACCGGCACGGGTGGAAGGGACATCTTTGGGCTCATCGCTACTTCTCGACGGCTTTGGACGATCGGCATCTCTGGTTTGCGGCGCGCTACGTGGAGCTCAACCCGGTACGCGCGGGGATGCTCCGGAACCCCCTCGACTATCCCTGGTCCAGTGCTCGAGCGAACGTGCGTGGGGAACTGAATCCACTGCTCGATCCGATTCGGCCGATGGTGAAGGCGTCGGCGGAGTGGGCGGATTGGCTGCGCGCTGCAGATCCGGAGACCGGGGAGATAGAGCGGGCCATCCGAGCGAACACGCTGACCGGCCGGCCGACGGGTTCCGCGGGCTTCGTTCGGACGATGGAATCTGCGCTCGGGCGATCGCTTGCGACCAAGGGCCGTGGCCGACCTCCCGCTCGATCCTTGGGCACACCGCTCCTGCCGGGGTTACACCGTACGGAGAGGAAATAGGTTGCTGTCCCTATTTAAAGAGGGACTCGATGCGCTCGAGCGCCCAGTCGAGCTCGGCCTTGGTGACGTTGAGCGGCGGGGCGAAGCGGATCGTGGTGACGTGGGTCTCCTTGCAGAGCATCCCCATCCCCTTGAGCGCCTCGCAGAACTTCCGCGCGCCGCCGGCCTCGGGAACGAGCTCGAGCCCGATCCACAACCCCTTGCCGCGGACTTCCTTGATGAGCGGGCTCTTGATGGCGCGCAGGCGCTGGAGGAAGTACTCGCCCAGCGTCGCGGAGTTCTCGATCAGCTTCTCGTCGACCAGGACCTTGAGCGCCGCCTGCGCGATCGCGGCGGCGAGGGGATTCCCGCCGAAGGTGGAGCCGTGGTCGCCGGGGTGGAAGACGCCCATCACCTCGTCGTCGGCGAGGATCGCGGACACCGGATAGAACCCGCCCGACAACGCCTTCCCGACAATCACGATGTCGGGGCGCACACCCTCGTGCTGGAAGCAGAAGAGCTTCCCGGTCCGGCCGAGCCCCGACTGGATCTCGTCGGCGACGAACAACGCGCGGTGCTTCCGGCACAGCGCCTCGATCCCCTTCAGGTAGCCGGCGGGGGGAACGTGGATCCCGCTTTCTCCCTGGATCGGCTCGACGAGCACCGCGCAGACCTTGTCGTCCATCGCGCGCTCGACGGCGGCGAGATCGCCGTAGGGGAGCATCACGAACCCCGGGGTGAACGGGCCGAAGCCGTCGCGGTACTGCGCGTCGTCGGAGAAGCTGACGATCGTCGTCGTGCGGCCGTGGAAGTTCCCGCTGAAGACGAGGATCTTCGCCTCGCCGTCGGGGATTCCCTTGACCTTGTACCCCCACTTGCGCGCGGCCTTCACCGCCGTCTCCACCGCCTCGGCGCCGGAGTTCATCGGCAGCATCCGCCGGTAGCCGCTGAGGTCGGACATCAGCTTGTAGAGCGGTCCGAGCTGGTCGTTGCGGAAGGCTCGGGAGGTGAGCGTCACGCGCTCCGCCTGCTCGACCATCGCCGCGCGGATCTTCGGATGGCAGTGTCCCTGGTTCACCGCCGAATACGCCGCGAGGAAGTCGAGGTACTTGTTCCCCTCGACGTCCCAGACCCACACCCCCTCGGCGCGATGCACGACGACGTCGAGCGGGTGGTAGTTGTGGGCGCCGAAATCCTCCTCGAGCTTGATGTAGTCGGCCGACGAAGCGCGGGTCGTGGTCATCGGTCACCTCGACAGGGCCCCGGGGAGGGGCGGATGGCCACGAAAGATAGCTCTAGTCGGAGCTCTTGGCGAACCCGTCGGTCGGCTTCCACGACGAGTCGATCGCCGGCTTCGCCCAGGTCGAGCGGCTGCCCGCGAGCACGTCCTCCGTCTCGTCGAAGGCGGACGTCGGCTTCCACTCCGAATCGACGATGTCTTCCGCCCAGGTCGACCGGCTGTCGGCGAGGACGTCCTCGTCGCTGAGCGCGGAGGTCGGATGCCACTCGTGGTCCACGATGCTCGGCGCGAACTTCGAGGGGTTCCCGATCGCGCGGGTCTGCTCCTCGGCGGTCGGGGGGCGGATCTCCTCCCCGACGATCGCCCCGGGCGGGACGACCTTGAACGCGGTGGGCGCCTCGGGCTCCGGCTCTCCGGTGAGCCGCACCCCGTCCACGAGCTCGACCGGCATGGTGAGCTCGCCGGTGGGCGTCGTCAGGACGTAGACGTCCTCGTCCTTGCGGACCGAGTCCCCCTTCAGCACCCGGCCGTCCTGCAGGATCAACTCCGCCCCGCCGAGGGCCACGGCGGCCGCGAGGGCCACGGCCAGGGCGGCGATCGCGCGGCGACGCAGCTTCGTCCGAAACATGCCGCCATGGTAGTCGAGTCCGCCCGCGACTTGCGCTATGGTTCCCGTTCGCACCGCCCGCGAGGAGGATCCCGATGCTCCGCAAGATCGCCGCGACCCTGATCGTCTCGCTGCTCGCCCTCGGCCACGCCGTCGCCCAGGAGAAGAGCGCCCCCGCGCCCCAGCCCAACGTCAAGGTCACGATCCGGCTCGGCAAGATCGAGCAAGGGAAGCGCAACGTCCTCAAGACCTACGACCTCGTCGTGGCGCCGGATACGACCGGCTCCAAGCTCCTGAGCGGCTCGCGCGTGCCGATCCCCACCGGCAGCGAGGTCGTCTACCAGAACATCGGCTTCAGCTGCGAGGCGATGGTGTGGCTCGTGGGCGACGGGAAGATCAAGCTCGCCGCGAAGATCGAGGACAGCCGGCTATCGGACAAGGTCGCGAACGCCGCTCCCTTCGTCGAGACCCGCCAGCTCTCGGTCAACGCCGTGCTCACCGACGGCAAGCCGATGGAGGTGACGAAGGTCGAGGGGGCGATCGACCCGTCCGGCTTCGTCGAGGTCGAAGCGGCCGTCCTGAAGTAGATGCTCGCCGCGATCCTCCTCGCCGCGGCCCTCGCGCCCCGCCAGGACCTTCACGTCCGCCTCGACCCCGACGCCCACCGGCTCGAGGTGCGCGACACGATCGAGCTCCCCGCCGGAACGCATCGCTTCACCCTGCACGAGGGGCTCGAGCCGAAGTCGGCGACGAAGGGCGTGAGTCTGCGCCGCGGGGGCGAAGACGCCTGGGTCGTGAAGGTCCCCGACGGGACTTCGACGATCGAGATCACGTACTCCGGGGCGATCCACCATCCCGTCGAGAACAGGGGGGAGGACTACGCGCGCTCGTTCGGCGAGACGCGCGGCACGATCGGGCCGGAGGGGGTCGTGTTGTCCGGGGCGACGACGTGGATCCCGACCTTCGGCGATGCGCCGTTCCCCTTCACCGTCGAGGTCCGGCTGCCCGCGGGGTGGGACGCCGTGAGCCAGGGGCGCCGCGAACGGCACGAGCGCGGTGAGCGGGAGACGGTCGTCGTCTGGCGCTCCCCCGAGCCGCAGACCGAGGTCTATCTCGTCGCGGCGCGCTTCGTCGAGACGACCCGGAAGGAGGGGCGGATCGAGACGACGGCGTACCTCCGGGAGCGCGACGACGCCCTCGCGGCGAAGTACCTCGACGCGACCGCACGCTACCTGAAGATGTACGAGGAGCTCCTCGGCCCGTACCCGTACGCGAAGTTCGCGCTCGTCGAGAACTTCTGGGAGACCGGGTACGGGATGCCGTCGTTCACGCTGCTCGGCCCGAAGGTGATCCGCCTCCCGTTCATCCTGAACTCGTCGTACCCCCACGAGATCCTGCACAACTGGTGGGGGAACGGCGTCTACGTCGATGCCTCGCGCGGCAACTGGTGCGAGGGGCTCACCGCCTACCTCGCCGACCATCTGCTCCTGGAGCAGTCCGGGGATGCGTCGGAATACCGGCAGACGACGCTGCAGAAATACGCCGACTACGTGTCGAAGGCGAAGGACTTCCCCCTCGCCGAGTTCCGCGAGCGGCATTCCCCGTCGACCGAGGCGGTCGGGTACGGGAAATCGCTGCTGTTCTTCCACGAGCTGCGGCGCACCCTGGGGGACGAGACGTTCGTGAAGGGGCTGCGTCGCTTCTACGACGCGTTCCGGTTCCGGGCCGCGACCTTCGACGACCTCCGGCGCGCCTTCGGTGAGGTTTCCGGCCGCGACCTCGAGGGGACGTTCCGCCAGGCGATCGAACGGGCCGGGGCGCCCCGGCTCGGGCTTCGCGACGTCCGGATCGGGTCGACGGGAAACGTCGAGGGGTTCGTGGAGCAACGCCAGGGGGGGCCGCCGTTCGAGGTGGACCTGCCGCTCCTCGTGACGACCGACGGCGCCCCGATCCTGACGACCCTCCGGGTGCGCGATCCGCTGACGCCGTTCTCGATCCCTGTGGCGGGGAAGGCGCTGCGACTCGACGCCGACCCGGCATTCGACGTCTTCCGCAGGCTCGACCCCCTCGAGACGCCGCCGGCGCTCACGGGCGTCTTCGGCGCGGAGCGCGCGCTGGCGATCCTCCCGGCCGCGGCCCCCGCCGACCTTCGCGAGGCCTACCGCACGCTCGTTGCCGAGTGGGCGAAGGCGCAGCCCGGGCGGATCGAGGCCCGCGACGACACGGACGTGTCGGCCCTTCCGGGCGACCGGTCGATCTGGGTCTTCGGAAGGGAGAACCGCTTCGCGAAGGAGGCTCCCGCGGTCCCCGGCGCGGCCGGAGGGGGGCTCGCGACCGTCGCGGTCGCGCGGCATCCCGCCCGCCCCGACCTCGCGATCGGCTACGTCGCCGCCGACCGCGCGGCGCAGGTCCCTGGGCTCGGCCGCAAGCTTCCCCACTACCACAAGTACTCGTACCTCGCGTTCGAGGGGGATGAGCCGACGAACGTCGCGAAGGGACGATGGCCGGTCACCGGCTCGCCGATGACGGTGTCGCTCGTCGACGGGGCCATGCCCGATCGCGCGGCGCTCGCCAAACGCGTGCCGCTCGCGTTCCCGCCCCCCGCCTTCTCGGTCGAGCGCATGGGTGCGTCCGTCCGCTTCCTCGCGTCCGCGGAGACGGACGGGCGGAAGCCCGGGACCGAGGGGCACGCGAAGGCCAAGGCGTACGTCGAGCGCGCCCTCCGCGAGACGGGACTGCGCGTCGCCGCCGCGGCGGAAGGCCCCGCGAACCTCGTCGCGACCCTCGCCGGCACGAAGCCCGACTACGCGAAGCAGGCGATCGTGGTGGGCGCGCATTACGACCATCTCGGCGCGGGCCATCCCGGGGCCGACGACAACGCCAGCGGCGTCGCCGCGCTTCTCGAGCTGGCGCGCGCGTTCGCCTCGGGCCCGCCCCCGGATCGGACGATCCTCTTCGTCGCCTTCGACGCGGAGGAGGGCGGGCGCCTGGGTTCGAAGCGCTTCGTCGAGGACTTGAAGCGCGATGGGATCGAAATCCGCGGGATGCTCAACCTCGACACCGTCGGCCGCCTGGGCGCGGGGAAGATCCTCGTCCTCGGGACCGGCACCGCGTCGGAGTGGATCCACGTCTTCCGCGGCGCAGGGTTCGTCACGGGGTTCCCGGTCGAAGGGGTCGCGAACGATCCCGGCGGGAGCGACCAGGTCTCGTTCCAGGAGGCCGGGATTCCCGCGGTCCAACTCTTCACCGGGCCGCACCTCGACTACCACGCCCCGGGTGACACCTTCGACAAGGTGGACGTCTCCGGGATCGCGAAGGTCGCCGCCGTCGCGCGCGAGGCGATCGAGTGGCTCGCCGGGCGCGCGGAGCCGCTGACGAAGACGGGGACGACCCCCGCGGGAGGGGACGGCTCCGGGCGCCGCGTGAGCCTGGGGACGGTCCCCGACTTCGCCTTCGCGGGGCCGGGAATGCGCCTCGACGGCGTCGTGCCGGGCTCTCCCGCCGAGAAGGCGGGGCTCGCGAAGGGAGACGTGATCGTGAAGCTCGGCGACGTCGACACCCCGGACCTCCGGGCGTTCTCGGCGGCGCTCAAGGGCCTGGCCCCGGGAAGCCGCGTGACGGTGACCTACGTCCGCGACGGAAAGCAGGCGACGGTCGAGGCGGAGATCGTCGCGAGGGGGAACCCGTGATCGCAGCCTTCCTGCTCGCCTTCGCCGGTTATTCGGAAGCGACGCTCGACAACGGCCTGCGGGTCGTCCTGATCGAGCATCGCGCGAACCCGATGGTCGCGTCGTCGGTCGTCGTCGGCGCGGGGGTCGTGCACGAGCCCGAGGCGCGCGGCGGGGCGTCGCACCTGCTCGAGCACCTGCTCTTCAACGGAACCGCCACGCGCACCCAGCGCGAGCTCTACGACGCCGTCGATCGCGTCGGCGCGTACAACAACGCGACCACGCGCGAGGACCACACCCTCTTCTCGCTCCTCATCCAGAAGGAGTTCGCGGAGGCCGGGCTCGAGATCCAGGCCGACATGCTGTTCCGCTCGACGATCCCCGCGGAGAACTTCGACAAGGAGAAGGGGATCGTCCTCGAGGAGATGGCCAAGGACGCGAGCGATCCCGGCTACCTCGCCACGGAGACGTTCCGCGCCTTCGCCTACGCCGGCACGCCGCTCGCCAAGCCGGTCCTCGGGACGCGCACCTCGATCGGCGCGATCCCGCGGGACGAGGTGGTCGCCTACTGGAAGGAGCGGTACGTCCCCTCGAACATGCTCCTCGTCGTGATGGGGGACTTCGACGCGGCTTCGATGCTCGCGAAGGTCGAGCGGACCTTCGGCGCGGCGCCGAAGTCGAAGGGAACCCCGACGTCGGCGACGGGATCGTGGCCGGCGCCGCCGAAGGACAACCTTCGCATCGCCGCCCTCGAAGCACCCCGGATCTATGTGAACGGCGCCTTCCCGCTCGGCCTTCCGGCCCACGATCCGCTCGTCCCCGCCGTGGAGCTGCTGCTCGACGCCCTCGCCGGCTCCGACGACGCGCCGCTGCGGCGCCGGCTCACCTCGGGGGCCGACCCGGCCGCCGCCACCTTCGGGCTCGGCACGACCCTGAGGACCGGGAAATGGAGCACGGTCGAGTTCCAGGCGACCCTCGCGCTCGGAAAACCGTTCGAGCCGGTACTCGACGCCCTCGCCGGGTCGCTTTGCGATCTAGGGCCCGGATCTCCCGCGCGCTCGCGGATCGACCTCATGCGCGCCGCGGCGCGCTCTCGCGAGGTCCTCGAGGCCGACCAGATCCACTACTACGCCATGACCCACTCCGAAGCGCTGCTCGACGCGCCCCCCGGCTGGCTCCAGAAGGCGGCGCGCCGATACGACGGCGTGACCGACGCCGACCTCGACCGCGCGGCGGTGCTCCTCGCACAGGGGATCGCGAGGGCGCGGATCGCGGTTTCCGGGCCGGGGCTCGCCGCGCGCGCGGCTTCGTGGACTCCCCCGAAGGCGGAGCCTCGGGTCTCCCCGCGGGGCCGCGTCGATCGGTCGCTTGCGTGCGGTGCCCGGGTGATCGTCGAGCGCAACGACGACTCGCAGGTCTTCGCCGTCCACGCGATGCTCCGCCCGCGCGCCGCCTCGGAGCCCGCCGGGAAGGACGGCGTCGTCTCGTTCCTCCACCGGCTCCTGCCGAAAGGGACGGTCGGGTCGGACGGGCCGGCGCTCGCCGCCCGTCTCGCACGCCTCGGGGCGCAGGTCAAGGCCGACGACGACTCCCGCGTCCCCTTCGACGACTACTACACGACCCCGGAGTTCTCCTTCGTGCGCCTCGAGCTCCCCGCGGACGGATGGCGCGAGGGGCTCTCGCTCCTCGCCGAGATGCTGCGCCAGCCGCGCCTCGATCCGGCGGACGTCGAGGCCGTGCGCAAGGAGATGCTCGACCTCCAGGCGCGGCGTCAGGCGTCGTCGCGCAACCGCGCCGTCGAAACCTTCGAGGCGGCTCTCGCGCCCGGACATCCGCTCACGCGTCCCGTCGTCGGCACCCCGTCCTCGATCGGCGCGATCACCGTGGACGATCTCAGGGCCTTCCACCGGGACTACGTCACGGGCTCGCACCTCGCGCTCACGGTCGTCAGCCCCGTCGACGCGGAGGAGGTCGCGCAGGCGCTCGACGGCGCCTTCGCCGGGCTCCCCGCCGGTGCTCCGGCACCCGCGCTCGCGCCCCCGCCCGTCACGTCGACCGCCGGCGAGCTCCCGGGGGACGCGCTGAAGGACCAGGTGACCGTCGTCCTCGGTTACACCTTCGATGCGCCGGACGACGAGCGGCCGGCCCTCGCCCTGGCCGGGGCGCTCCTGTCCGACGAGCT